>NZ_KB906361.1:0-141521 GCF_000381305.1 Thioalkalivibrio sp. ALE16 | reverse complement strand
TGTCGCCTTCCCGTAAATTCGGTCCATTGAAAACTGGAGGTCTCCGGGCACACTAGAGCCAAAGGAGGCCGAGATGCGCAAGAGTCGGTTTACGGAAAGCCAGATTGTTCAGACGCTGAAGCAGGTCGAAGGCGGCCGGAAGGTGAAGGACGTGTGTCGGGAGATCGGGGTCTCTGAAGCGACCTACTACCAGTGGAAGTCGAAATACGGCGGCATGGAGGCAGCCGACGTCCGACGGTTGAAGGAGCTGGAGGACGAGAACAACCGGCTCAAACGGATGTATGCCGAGCTGGCCCTGGAGAACACGGCCCTGAAGGACGTGATCACAAAAAAGCTCTGAGCCCGGACGAGAAGCGCCGTGTGGTCACTGCGTTGACGCAGGAACACGGGCTGAGTCAGCGCCGGGCCTGTCAGGCGGCAGGGGCTGCGCGGTCGGTGGTGCGGTATCGCAAGCAACCGGACCGGGACGATGCGGTGATCGCGCTTCTGCAGGAGCTGGTGGAGCGCTATCCGGAGCGGGGCTTTGGCAAGCTGTTCAAGCTGATCCGGCGTCGGGGCATGCCCTGGAACCACAAGCGGGTCTGGCGCGTGTACTGCGCCCTGAAGCTGAACCTGCGGCGCAAGGGCAAGCGCCGTTTGCCACCACGGGAGCCACGGCCCCTGGCGTCGACCGAAGCCCCGAACGTGGGATGGTCAGCGGACTTCATGTCGGATGCGCTATGGGACGGACGGCGCTTCCGCACCTTCAACGTCGTGGATGACTTCAACCGGGAAGCGCTGGCCGTGGAGATCGATCTGAACCTGCCCGCACCCCGTGTGATCCGGGTGCTGGAGCGTATTGCCGCCTGGCGGGGCTATCCGCAGCAGCTCCGGCTGGACAATGGCCCCGAGTTCGTCTCGGCCGCGATCGCCGACTGGGCCGAACAGCGCGGCGTGGAACTGAGCTTCATCCAGCCGGGCAAACCGATGCAGAACGGCTTCATCGAACGGTTCAACGGCAGCTACCGCCGTGGGGTCCTGGATCTCTACGTCTTCCGAACGCTGACCGAAGTCCGGGAACACACCGAGCAGTGGCTGCAGGACTACAACGAAACCATCCCTCACGAGTCGCTGGGGGACCTGACGCCGGTCGAATACCGGCAGCTACACCACCCGGAAACCTCTAGTTATGCGTGGACCTAATCCGGGGAAGTGGACACCACAGGATGGCCGAAAGCGCGTGGTCGAAGTAGTCGTTGCCTTTGTACGGAATCAGAGGGCTCGAAAGCCCCCAGCGATTGGGAAGTTCGCCCATTCCCACGGGGCTCAGCACAAGACTGGGAGAGCGCTCGTCGGCTGGCGGGGCACAATCATCTACCTCGATATACCTGTAAAGCGCCTCCTTCTTCCGAAGGATGATGTCTCGTGCGTCCTCCTCGTTGTCCGCATAAACACCGACGTAAACGTGCACCGGTTGCAACCAGGTAACGTACCCCGCGTAGATCGTCTGGCATTGGTGCGCGGGCTGATTAAGGATGGGATTCATGGTCAATCTCCACCGGCTGCGGGCCGGGATCCGCCGCCCGGAAAAGCGCGGGCGGTTCGCTGTGATTCAACAAGGCCAGACTAACGAAAAAGCCCGCCCTGTCGATTTCTCGAAAGGCGGGCTTCCGTTCGCCATCCAGGCCGGTTGAACGTCAGTGCCAGCGGTCATCCCGATCCGGGGTCAGCGACTCCAGATACGCGTTCTGGTCCGCAAGGATTCGCCGATTGGACAGGATCAAGGCCTCGGCCTGGTTCGGCGCATACGGGAGGGCGATCAGAGTCATCCCCGCCTGCTCCGGGGTTCGTCCGCCCTTTCGCCCCGTGTTGCACCGGATGCAGGCGGTTACCACATTGGTCCAGACATCCGGACCGCCCTGGCACCGTGGGATCACATGATCCCGGGTCAGACTCCCCGTTCCAGGACGACCGCCACAGTACAGGCAGGTATGGCGGTCTCGAGCGAACAGCAGCGGATTCGACAAGGCCGGCACCCGACCGTGGGGATGCCTGTGTGCCTCCCGGGTCGCCAGAACCGGCGCCAGCACCAGGCGTGAGCGCGCCCCGCCCCGAAGACCTCCTTGCACGGTGATCGTCGACTTCCCAAGGCTCCACAGTACCCGCTCACTGCAATACAGTTCGGCGGCGCGCTGCCATCCGATCCAGGCAACAGGGAGACCGGAGGCATCCACGCGAAGAATCGGCGGATGGTTGAGGGAAGTCATGATTAAAACTCCTTTCAGGTCATTGGGTAAACATCGAGTTGAGCGGCCACAGGCCGAGTTAAAGGGGTGTGCGGGGTGCTCCGAACGATCGCCGCGGCGCGTGGAACGGGCCCGTACAAGCACTCGGATTCGCAGAGGGATGTGGCGGAGAATCTGGGATTCGAACCCAGGAGACGGGGTTTCCGTCTACTCCCTTAGCAGGGGAGCGCCTTCGACCGCTCGGCCAATTCTCCGTATTCGACAGAAAAGGGATGACAGCGCCAGCCTTGCCGCTTTTGGTTATCGGTACGGGCATCCGCCGGATGGGGCAGAACTCGGTTGGCCCTGGTTTGGATCCCGGTCGTTACCCCAGACCCCAAAACCACTTTCTCCTGATCCCTTAAAGGACGGGAGCTTGCAATCGACTCGCCTGTTGGCGCGAGCCGAACCGACGCCTGGGTTACCCCGACGCCAGACTGTGCCCAGCGTTCGATCTGGGCTTAATTTTCGCCGAGAGGCACAGCACCATAGGCTGTGGGCCCGACTACTTTACGCTGCCATCGGGGATGAAGCCTGGAACGGCCGCATCCCTCATGGCACTGCAATGCAGATTGGTGCGCAGGGCGGGACTCGAACCCGCACAGCCTTTCGGCCACCAGCCCCTCAAGCTGGCGTGTCTACCAATTCCACCACCCGCGCGTAACGGTTTTTCGCTCGCTTTTGAGCGACAAGAGGCTTTGTTGTTCGCAATCGGCGTGCCAGCGAACAACAAAGCCGGAATTTGGCGGAAGTGGAGGGATTCGAACCCCCGGACGGGAGACCCGCCTCCGGTTTTCAAGACCGGCGCCTTTGACCGCTCAGCCACACTTCCGTACCTGGTGCACCCCGCTGGACTCGAACCAGCACGCCTTTCGGCAGCGAAACTTAAACCCGCCGCGTCTACCGATTTCGCCAGGGGTGCGATGCTGGCGGAGAGAGAGGGATTCGAACCCCCGGAAGGTTGCCCGTCGCCTGCTTTCGAAACAGGTGCCTTCGGCCGCTCGGCCATCTCTCCAGAACTGGTGGCCCCAGAGGGAATCGAACCCTCACAACTTTCGGTAGCGAATTTTGAGTCCGCCGCGTCTACCAATTCCGCCACGTTCGCAATGTGGTGCCTCCGCCCCGATTCGAACGGGGGGCCAAGGTCTTATGAGGACCCTGCTCTAACCGCTGAGCTACAGAGGCGTGTCTGGACGCTCGGGCGGGATTTGAACCCGCGTGAACGGCTTTGCAGGCCGCCGCCTTGCCTCTCGGCCACCGAGCGATTTGTTTGGCGCCCCCAGGAGGATTCGAACCTCCAACCTCCGGTGTAGGAGACCAGCGCTCTATCCAGTTGAGCTACAGGGGCTTGATATGGCGCCCACGGCAGGACTTGAACCCGCAACATTCGGTTCCGAAGACCGGCGCTCTATCCAGTTGAGCTACATGGGCAGCGATGGCACCCCGATAAGTGTCGTACTCAATGGGGCGTGATCTGCTGTATGGCACTCCGGGAGGGACTCGAACCCCCAACCTGCGGTTTTGGAGACCGCTGCTCTTCCAGTTGAGCTACCGAAGCATGGTTTTCTGGTGGGGCCTCGGGGGCTCGAACCCCGGACCACGCGGTTAAAAGCCGCATGCTCTACCAACTGAGCTAAAGCCCCGAAATGTGGTGTCCCTACGGGGACTCGAACCCCGGTTTTCGCCGTGAGAGGGCGACGTCCTGGACCGCTAGACGATAGGGACAGATGTGGCGCGCATAGGAGGGCTCGAACCCCCAACCTACGGCTTAGAAGGCCGTTGCTCTATCCGGTTGAGCTACATGCGCTGAACAGTTTGAAGATCGGAGTCGTTTTCGATCCGGCCGCGGGTATGCAGCGGGATGGAAAACGCCTCCGGGTTCTTCTTCAGTTTCGCTTTGACTCGATTCCGAACGAAGCGCGTCTTGGGTTGATGGGCGTGCGATTTCGCCAAGATGGGCGAACGCGCCACAGGATTTCTCCGTTTACTCGGCTTCATCATTACCTCCAGATAAAAGGCGCGGGGCGCCTGTGTCGAAAATGGCTGGGCCGGCAGGATTCGAACCTGCGAATGCCGGGATCAAAACCCGGTGCCTTACCGCTTGGCGACGGCCCAATAGATGGTGCCCGTGGAGAGACTCGAACTCCCAACCGTGGACTTACAAAATCCCCGCTCTGCCAGTTAGAGCTACACGGGCGGTCAATCAGTGTGTGGTCGGAGTGGAGGGATTTGAACCCCCGACATCCTGCTCCCAAAGCAGGCGCGCTACCAGGCTGCGCTACACTCCGTGTGTGGTTGCCCAAGCTGGATTTGAACCAGCGACCCCACCCTTATCAGGGGTGTGCTCTGACCAACTGAGCTATCGGGCACTGAATTGGTGCTCCTGCGGGGGTTTGAACCCCGGTGTCCGCCTTGAAAGGGCGGCATCCTGGACCGCTAGACGACAGGAGCGATTCAGAGATCCGGATCAGCAGATCGCTTGCCGATCTGGCGCTCTGCTTTATGGGTGCGGCGCTTCGAGAAACGGCCGGTGCCCTGTCCGTGACGGTTGAACGGGCGCCGGGACCAGAACTCAAACCCCCACGGCCGGTCTTTGCGGAACGTTCTCGACATCACTACCTCCATCGATGGTGTTTGGTAGCGGGTGCTGGATTCGAACCAGCGGCATTCGGGATTTGACTGCTCTCCGCCCTGAAGGACGAAGATTCCCAATTCATCGAGGACGGCCCGCGGCGCGATCACGTCGCGGGTCTTACGTCCTCTCCAAGGGCGAGCACCGCCAGCCCGGCGGCTTTGATGTTGAGCGCGGCGTTTTCGTCGCGATCGTGTTCAGTGCTGCACGCCTGGCACACCCAGTTCCGAACGGACAGCGGGATCCGTCCGGCCACATGGCCACAGGCCGAACACCGCTGGGTCGAGGGAAACCACCGGTCGATGGCGACCAGGGTTCGCCCGGCCCACTCGGCCTTGTAGGCCAGTTGCCGGACGAATTCGCCCCAGCCGACGTCGCTGATGGCTTTGGCCAGATGCGGGTTGCGCAGCAGGTTCTTCACCTTGAGGGATTCGACGCAGATCACTTGGTTCTCGTGGACGATCTGGCGGGACACCTTGTGCAGGTAGTCCATGCGGCAATCGGAGATTTTGGCGTGGATACGCGCCACCTTCTTCCGGGCCTTGGCACGGTTGCTGGAGCCGAGTTGCTTGCGGCTCAACCGGCGCTGGTCGCGGGCCAGTTTGGCGGCGTATTTCGCCAGATGGCGGGGATTGCCGATTCGATGCCCGTCGCTGGTGACGAACAGGTCCTTCAGTCCGAGGTCGATACCCACCGTTTTCGGTGTCGTGGGCAGGGCCTCGGGGTCGAACTCGCACAGGCAGCTCACGAAGTAGCGCCCGGCAGTATCCATGGAAATGTTGATGCTGGTGGGTTCCGAGGGGAGATCCCGGCTCCAGCGGATGTTCAGGGGTTCCCGGCACTTCGCCAGGAACAGCCTTCCGTCGCGGTACTGGAACGCGGAGCGGGTGAACTCGGCCGACTGCCGCCCGCGCTTCTTTTTGAAGCTCGGGTACCGGGCGCGTCCCGCGAAGAAGTTCCGGAACGCGCTCTGCTGGTGGCGAAGACACTGCTGAAGCGACACCGAACTGACCTCGTTGAGGAACGCGGTGTCCTCCGTTTTCTTCATGGCGGTCAGGTAGGCGCTGGCCTCGGTGTAGCCGATCTTCTCCTGGCGCTCGAAGAACGCATCCGTGCGATAACGCAGCACGGTGTTGTAGACAAAGCGCACGCATCCGAACGTCCGCGCCAGGAGAACTTCCTGCTCCGGGGTCGGGTAGAAGCGGTATTTGTACGCCCGTTTCGCCATGGGTCACAGTTTATGGCGACTTCTGTAAAACGCAACCCAAGGAGAACGCGCTTCCTCCTCGGCCTGAACGCCGAGGTCTCCGCGCGAAATCAAGGATGAATAACGCGGGCCGGTCGCTACTCCGGCTTGCCTGCATTGCGGGAGAGTGCGCAGGGGCCGAACAGGATCGGCTTGCCCTCCTAAATGCCAGCAGGTCGTCCACGTGTGGCGTGTCTGCGTTTCTCCACGCCGCCGCGCCATCCGGGGTGAGCCCTACGGTGCTTCCACCCTTCGCCCCAGTTGCACATTCCGGGATTCAGGCCGTGGCATAGGACTCACCCCGCATCCCGCGAGCGAAGGATGGCTGGCGCGGCAGGTCTCGAACCTGCGACCACTCGATTAACAGTCGAGCGCTCTACCGACTGAGCTACACGCCAAAACCTGGTGCACCCGGCATGAGTCGAACATGCGACACGCGAATTTTCAATCCGCTGCTCTACCAACTGAGCTACGGGTGCGAATGGGTGAAGAAGGATTAAACCTACGCGACACCCCTTTCATATCGACCGCATCCTCTGAAGGAGTGCCACCGATTGGAATTTGGAGCGGGTGATGGGAATCGAACCCACATCATCAGCTTGGAAGGCTGAGGTTCTACCATTGAACTACACCCGCAGTACGGCCCTCTCCGGCGAGAGACGACACGGCACCACCCGTGCCGGAGACAGTATCGACCCATGCCACAAGGGGAGGGCATGAAGGCTTGGCCGTCTCGGCCTTGCGGGAACCCAAAGCCCCCGCATTCTGCAAATCCGAGTTGTTAAAGAGCGGGCAACGGGCATTAAAAAACCCCGGTGCCTGGAGGCGCCCGGGGTTCCTGATAGCTCAGGGCATCCGGGAGGCCTCGCGAGCCTCCCGACAAGGAGAGGCTAGTTCAGCGCAATCGTTTTCCCCGCGAAGGGAAGCGACTGACAGTTGTTCGGTATGCCGCAACCGAAGCGCAATGAACTCACATCACGCAGCCCTTCGGCGCAGCCGGCAAACCATTCACGTTGTTCGATGACTCTTTCCATCATTTTCCAACACAGGGACGAACCTGCGTTTATCCTGGCGCCAAAAAGGTGCCGGGTGATCAGTTACCGAGGATCATACATAGCGAGCATCCATCCATCAAGAAAAATTCGAACACTGGATCCATCGCGGTTTGTCGGGCCTCAATGACTCATCAAGTTTGGAGTGTACAGAGAAGTCGAACCCTGTCGAATTTAATTGCCGCTTCGGTGACCAATAATTTCCTGCTGGCGGGCCACCAATAGGTCCAGATAGGCCTCACGCTCCAGCTTGGGGTAATAGCCAATCGCCCAGCCGTCCGTGGCTTCCACCAACAGGGTGGCGCCGCGACCGTCCACAGCAAAGTCGAGGGCACACCCGGCCGGCATGGGATCGCGCGGGCAATACGACCAGGCGGCAATCGCCGCCTGCACAACCTCCATATCCAGGTCGTCCGGTGGCGATTCATCATTCGGGTCGTAGCGGGCAACCCCCACGATACCGCCCTGCTTCAGGTAGACCCGATACTCGGCGTGCGGATCGAAGCCTTGAGAGATCCAGATCGGCGTTGTGTCGGGCCACCCCGCCCCCGGCCACTCGTCCGCCCGCTGCGCCGGGTTAAGAAATCCGGCCTCGAACGCCTTGCACGCACGCGGCTTGACGAACACCTCAAAGGGCCAGCGACGGGCCTCGCCCAACGTGCTTTCCCAGATCTCGCGACCCAGGAATGGCACCAGAGAAGCGGGATAGTCCATGTCCAACGGCCCTGCAATGCCCTGCTGGTTCCAGTGCGTCCGCAGGACTTCGACTGTCCCTACCACAATCGCGTCGGGCTCCAGGGATTCCGTGCCGCTCAGAACCGCCTCGCCCTGGAACGGCCGAACATCGAGATCCCGGTTAAGCGTACCCATGAGGAATACCGCCTTGGACTCCGGCGACAAGCCGCCGCCGTCCGGAGAGGATTGGACGCGGATGGGTGGTGGGTAGGTCAGCGCCATGGCGATCCCTCGCTAACTCGTTATTCCGAAATGGGTGCAGGCTCAACGATTGCACCGCCGAGCCCATAAATGTCGTCCAGGGACGCCTTGCACCAGCGACCCCCGCTCCCGACCCAGACGATATGGGCCGCCCGGATATCGGGCTCGTACATGAAACCGGCTTGCGCCTGGTGCACGGTCACCACCCGAGCCTTCCGCGCGGGCTCACTATGTCCGCCGATACAGCGGACATACGCACCCTTCGGTACCCGCACCCGAGCCCCTTGACCGATACCCGAAAGGTCAATACCGCCTACCACCAATGAGCCGAGAAAATACCCATGACCGGGGAGTTCACCGCTCGGAATGAGCCGCAGGACCCGCTCAATCTCCAGATGGGCGTTCACGGGCACCGCTGGCGACTGCAAACACCCTTCTAGGGTCGGCCGATCCAGAACGCCGACCGGAACGGCAATCTGGTACTTGTTCAGATGGTTCTTCATCCGCACGAAACCTCGTTGATCTGGGAATCTCTGCCCCAGGGCCGAGCGCTTCACCGCCCTCCTGACCAGACCCGCCCCGAAACGATGCCCCGTCGGTCGAGTGCGTGCAAAGCCAGAGTACCGAACGCAGATTTTCCGTCGAGTTTTGAAAAAGCCGAACGCCGAACTTCAGAAATCCGGAAGCAGGCGGCACCTGGAACATCGAAAATCAAAAAAAACGCCGTGTAACATTCGGCACCCCAAAGTTTTCCGCAAGGGGACGGACGATTGGGCGCGCTTGATGGATACCAAAACACACGGGACACGACCGAAAAGTGTACCCGGATGGCACATGATCTGTTCCACGGAGGCCAGACGAGAGGACCCATAAGCGATCCCGAAAGGTCTCGGAGCAGAAGGCCATCCAGCCGGAAAGATGATCGGACGCGCGCAGCAAAAGCCTATAAAACAACAGGTTGGAGTGGACAAGGAATACAGGGTGTCCGCCAATCAGTATCCGAAAGATCGATGGAGGAGCCCTCCGTCAGGAGGCAAGCGTGAAACACGACCATGGAATTTGTGACCCGGGAACAGGGGGCACCCTCCGATGGTTCAAAGATGTACCGAATGGTCGATTCCCGATTTCCGAAAAAATACCAATTTCCGAATTTCGCTCGCCCAAATGTCGGGGAAGCCCCAAGGGAGCCCATGCACCCCAGGGTCGCGGACCAACAAAAGTGGAATCGAGGGGGTTCCGGAAAGCGTAGGCACTGGCGTTCCAAATGGAATATGTACCGAATGGTGTAGCACTCGGACGCCCCGCCCGCCGGGCCCATAGGGGCGACGCAAAGGGGCTTAGAAGGAAAAGGCGAAGCCTTCGATCGAGGGTGTGACATGGCCGACAGGCACCGGCACAGGTGGGGGGGGTGATCAAGCCGAACGCTAACAAAAAGAATGTTAGCGTTCGGAAAACTGTTAGGAATGGGACGCCGCCCGGAAGGGAGACCCGCTGAGACAACTTCAGCCATCGTTGTTGGGACGCATATCGACCTCCTTGTTCTCGCTTAAACCGCCCGCTTGTCACAGGAATTTCGAAGATAGCAGGAGCGGCATTTGGCCGCTTTCGGCCGGAAACGCACCGGTTCCCCGTTGCGAACCGCCACCACCTGCTCGTACAGCGGGCGCACGGTCTCGAACAGATCGGCATCGCTGGCGGGGATCCGCTTCGTCACCCGCCGCTTGCCGTTGACCCAGCGCACTTTGCTGACCGGGTAACCGGCGCCTCGCGCCGCCAGGGCCCCGAAGCGGGCCTGGGCCCAGTCGCTTTCGTACGGGCCCTTCTCGCGCCCCTTGTTCTCGACCACGATGACGTCCTCACCCTCGCGGATGATGTGATCCGGCTTGGCACCGACGCCCCATGCCTTATTGGCCAGGAACGGCGCGTTGTCGCTGTCCTGGTAGAGCAACTCCTCGCCGCCGATGACCGGAAGTTTCTGTGGCTTCCGCAGCAGTCGCAGGACCGCCCGGAGAAGCCAGAGCAGAACCCCGGCACCAATCGCCGCGGCGATGATCGACGGGATATCCCAGCCCCCGATCATGCGTCACCGCCCGGTTGCTTTTGAACACGGGAGACGATGCGATCCACGACCGCCCGGATCGGCCGGTCCAGAATCGGGACGCGACGGGCAAGCGACACGAGGGGCGGCGACAGGGTGTAGTAGATGCGGACCAGGGCTCGGCCGTATCGAGACGACATCAGCGCCCGATCCCGCCAGGCACGTAGCGCATCCGTGCGCGGATCGTCGACGCCATACAAGTGGGTGGCGACAAAACACCAGCGACTTTGATCGCGCGCATGCGCCGCCGCGACGCGCTCATTGACGGCATCGTGCTTGCGCGTGCCCCGGGCCGCGTCAGTTTTTGCGTGCGCCGCCAGCCGCGCGCCGGAGCGCTTGAGGCGATACGACTCGGGGCAGAAGGCCACCGAATGGATCTCGCTGGCGGTGACGATGCGACCGTCGCGGGGGCGTTCGATCTGGGGGTTGCTCACGAGGAATTCCCTTCCTTTTCGGCTCCATCTTCACCGAACGATTTAAGATTCGGCAACCACAGCCAATCATCATCAATCAGGACGTTCTTGCCGCGAAAGTCCTGAAGGATGCCCGAACCCACACGGTAGGTTCCACGATAGGGATCGATTGCATAGCGCCAGGACACCCGCTTGCCGATGAGGGCTCGCAGCTCAGAAACCTTCATGAAACCCGATCCTCGATCGTATCGTAGTTGACCAATACCGTATCGAAGACGAAACAGCCAGCGGAATCGTAGGCTTCTGCATCGATAAATGACACGCCCTGCTGAGCGAGAAAAGGCTGGAGGCTTTCGATCTCGGGTCCGGAGAGGTTCACCAGATCCCCAACGTTGAGATCCTCACAAGAAGACTCCCAAAGAGCCCATCCTTCGGGCGTACCCGCCACCCAGGCCGTGATACCGGAAATCATGCGACGAAGAATGTCGTCATTCCCCAGTATTTCGTCCGATACGGAAAGATGAAGGACACCTAAAGTGGTGGTTGAGAAGCCCTCCTGGCGGGCAAAATTCAGCGTGCGATTGTGCATGTGTTGACTCTCCACCGGCTTCGGGCCGGGCATCCGCCGCCCGAAAAGACGCGGGCGGATCGTCGTGTTGCAGAATTTAGACTACCGAAAAGACCCGGCCTGTCGAGTTCTTGGTTGGGGCGCGGGACTCTTCCTTCAAGCCGCCTTATACCCCGCCTCCAGTAGCCCCGCCGCCATCTCCTCGGTGATCTCCTGAAGCCGCTCCTCGGTCCAGTTATCGCCCAGCGAATCGAAAATGGCGGCCAGGGTCGCCCCGTCGCAGATCGCATACATCACGCCCTGCGGATCGTCCTGGATGGAGTGGCTTTCGCCCTTCCCCATCGCCTTGATCAGCTCGACCAAATCGCGGTCATCGGGGGTGGTGGAAATGGTGTCGGGTTCACTCGAAACCGAGAGCGTACGGCCATCGGCATCGAACGTAATCGTGTGCACCTTGGTGTCCATGGTGGATTTCTCACTTCGGTTTAGACAGGGCCAGAGTACCGAAGCCCCGGCCCTGTCGAGTTTGGCTGTCGATCGAATTGCCGGCGGTATCAGGCTGATGCCTCCGGATCCTGCTCGTACAGCCATTCATCCGCCTTCTCTTCGAGATCTTCAGCCACCTGCGTCGTCTCGAGCAACTCTTCGGTGGGCAGATCCTCGAGGTATCCCCGGACCAACTCACGAGCAAAGCTGTCGTCGTCTTCAAGCAACATCTGGCGCAGAGAGTCCACTTCGTCTTCGAGGCGCTCTTCAAGCGCCATGGCACGGATGTCCTGTCCTACCGTCACCATGACCTCGGCGACCTGGCGCGGCTCAGTCACCGGCTGAGCCGCACCCGAGGCATGGGGCGCGATAGCGGCGGGGTCGTTGGAGCAGGGCTCCCGGACGGACGCCTCCACCGCCTCGGCATGCTCGGGGCGCTGCACGATGGCGTCCGCCTCATCCGCGCTGGCCGCGAAGACATAGACCGTGCCTTCGAAGAAGTCTGCCTTGCGCATCGGCACGGCATACAGGGTATCGGTTTCGTTGGAACGCTGGTTGATCAGCATAGGTATTTCCTCACCGGCTTCGGGCCGGTATCCGCCGCCCGAAAAGACGCGGGCGGTCGAGTATTGATCACAAAGGGGTGACATCGGATCATCCGGCATCACGCCTGACCGTCAAAATGGAACGCTGCGCGTCTCCATATCCGCCACCCGGAACTCGGCCGCACGGCGCTCCGATTCCTGCTTTTCCCACTCCCGCAGACGACGATTCACTTCCTTGAGGTCGACCCATCCGGCCTGGATATGGATGCACCCCCGCCAGAAATCGCCATTGGTTTCCACCCACTTCAGCCCCATCGCCGTGTCGGCAATATCCTCGAACTCGTCCGGATGCAGCGTTGAATCGGGAAGCGGAAGATCACACAGAACGCCCCAGAAGACCGCATCTTCGGCGCGTCCGATCCGTTCGGCCCGGTGCGCCATGAAGCGGCGGCAGTGCTCATTCTGGAGCGCCGCGGCATACTGAACCGGGTCGCGGAAGTCCGTCACATAGAGCGCGTACTCTGAGAGAAGACCGCCGGGTACCGGCCTCCCATCGGCCTCGAGCCCATTGTCGGGGCCCCGGAAGGTCGACAACACGCACTCCAGAAGGGAGGGGTGGCAGGTTTGGAGAGCGGCTGGGCGCAGCCCCTCCGCTATCGCCTGCCCGGAAATCCGGTCGTCCAGCGCACCGATCTCGCTCTCGCTAAGGTGCGCACGGGCCCGATCCACCACCCGCAGAGGGATCTCGGCCGTCAGTTCGAAAAGCCGTCCCCAGTAGTAGGCGCCCCTGAAGTCGTTGCGCCCGAGGTAGTCATGCGCCAGCTCGCCCCGCGCCCGCCCTTCACCCCGTACGGCTGCCTCGACCTCATCAAAGCCGCCGGTTTCCGCCGGAATGAATCCGTCGTGCGGGGACTCCATGCGGTCAATCCGATCCTGTCGCGCCTGGAGGACCGAAGGCCCGGAGTACATGGACTCCAGAACCCTGTCCAGCTTTTCGATATGCCCACGGATGGAGCGATAGGCCTGAATGAGACCCGGAGAGGGCGTCTTGTCCTCCACATCAAAGTCACGGGGAGAGGTATCGCCGCCACCCCGCCAGCGGGCATCGAGGACATCCATCGCCTCGGCCAGCAGGCTCGCTTTCACGTCCCCGACGTGATTGGAAAGCTCGACGGTATAGGTGTCGAGAGCCGCTTGTTCAAGATCCTTCATGGCCTGTTCTCCACCAGCTCCGGGCCGGGCATCCGCCGCCCGAAAAGACGCGGGCGGATCGTCGTGTTGCAGGGTCAGATTACCGAAAAGCCCCGGCCTGTCGAGTTCTCGATCACGCCGCGAACAAGCCCAACTGCACATCCTCCACGGCCGGGGCCCGCAGGTCAGTCCGCGCCTGCTCCGCCGCCCGAGACCGCCCTCGATGCTCCACCGCCCGACGCCCGGCGTTCGCGTAGGACAGGGCCAGCCCGAAGCGCCACAGGAACCGGCGCGGGTCATGCGGACCCGCCTCCAACACCGTGGCACACCGCGCCTGCACCGTGGCCTCGATCCGCCAGTACAGCGGCGCCAGCGCCGCGGCCAACGGCCCCTGGGTGGCCACTCGGGTCCACTCCTTCCAGTCGCGCGTGAAGCGGCGCAGCCGATCCTCCACCGCCTCGCCCTCGATTTCGGTCAGGCCTTCCGCCTGCGCGGACTCCAGCCCCAGCAGGTGAGCCCGCAGGGCTGGCAACTCCCGCTTCATGCGCGCCCGAGCCTGCCGGATCGCCCGCACATCATCCCGCACCCCGGCCCGCCGGGCGTAGCGGTGATCCAGCCGGCGTTCGCGGCCCTCGGTGGCGTCAGCCTCGGTATCGGCGGCCACCTCCATCCGGCCCTTCAGCGCGGCGTGGTCCGCATCCGGGATGCAGCGTGCACGGATCGCCTCGGGGTCGGCGTCCCCGGCAAGACCCGCCGCCTCCCAGCTCCGCCCGCGCCGAATCTTGGCCTCCATCGACCGGCTCTGACCGGACCCGACCGACACGGCCCCGAAGCGCAGGTAGCGCAATGCCGCCTCGGTACGCGAGGCCACCCGGCCCGCCTGCCAGTCCGCGTTGGTCTGGAGGCTGGTGTTCCATTCGAACGCCAGGAAATTCGCAAGGCCCTCGGCGTCCCAGCCGAAGCGATCGATCTCGTCCATGGCGGCCACCGCCTCCGAGGCGCGCTGGGGGCGATCATCCTCCCGACCATCCGGGCGCAGCCCCTCACCCTTGCCGGGGATCAGGCGATACAGACCGGGGCCGCGGTCAGCGGTCGCCATGTCCGCCACCGCGCCATGGACACCCACGGGACCGGTCGCCGGCAGCGCCGGGTGCCAGAGCTTGGCGGGCGTCTTCTGGGCGGCCACGGTCGGGGTGTAACCGGGGGCGAACACGCGATGCCCCTCGTTCACGACCTCCTCCCAGACCTTCAGCGCCTCGTGCGGCGGGTGGAGGGCGTCCACCGACCAGAGAAAGTCGATCGTGGCGAGGACCTCCTGGGTGACGACCTGGAACTGAGGGGACTGCATACGCTCGATGTAGCGCGCCACCCGCTGTTCGATCAGGTCGGCCTCCGCCGCCGTGGCACGAATGGCCTGCACGCCCGGGTCATTTTCCGCGTCCCCGGCCTTCACCCGGCGGGCAAAGGCCTCGGCGCGTTCGGCCTCGGCCACGTCCATCGAAATCAGCACGGCCAGCAGCCAGCGGGTGGTCTTCGCGTCGTAGTCGGCCGGGATGATCGGGGTGTAGCCGGTCACCGGATCGGTCTTGCGCGAGATCCAGCGCCGGATACCAAAGTCGTTCTGGGTCGCCACCAGCCAGTTGCGCAGGTCATTGAGCCGTTGCATGTAAGCGTACTGGGGCTGCGTGAGCATGGTTTCCATGCTCTTGTCCGAGGAACCGGCCACGGTGCAGGCCCAGCACCCGTGACGGGCCCCGCAGGCCGCCGCAGGCTGCGTCGAGGCCCCGGCATTCACGATCACGCACTCCCCGGCCGAGTCCTTGTACAGGTCGATGGTCTCGCGGAAGTCGCGAGTGAACGCGGAGAACGCCTGCCCCTCACCGGCATTCGCCAGATAGGCCCAGACATCATCCGTGGTCCAGGCGGCGATCGGCGCGAAGGTACGCTGGGTCACGGCCCCGGTCTCCGGATCCTTGATCTCGTTGACGTGTGCGCCCTCGCCGCGCTTCTCCATACGGATCGCGCGCCCGGCGGACTCGTCCATCCGGGTACCCAGCACGACCACAGGGCGATCGGCGTAGCCGGCCTCGGCCAGCCCCGCCTTGGCATGGGCCAGCGCCCGCTCGGCGGGCGTGCGCTTGTAGTCCACCGAGCAGCGCCGATGCGCCCGATTGGCGAAGGTCGGCAGGCGGCGCCCGGAGACGACCTGTACCGGCCACTGGGTCAGCAAGGAGGGCTGCGACACGATCACGCGGACATCGAGGCGCTGACGCCGCGAGAACGCCCGCAGGGCCTCGATCATCTCGTCGGCGTAGGCCCGTACGGCGGGGTTCTCCACGGTGGTATCCGTGTGCAGCACCAGAATCGGCGGTACGGTGCCACCGGCCGCCTGGTGGGCCACAGCCGCCTCCAGCCCCAGATTGAGGCTGGCGGTCGAGTCCTTGCCGAAAGACGTGGCAAAGGCCAGAACCTCGCCAGCGGCGATCAGGGAGCGAAACTTCTCGACGGCGTCATCGCGCAGGTCTTCGATGTCCATGGGGTGAATCTCCATCACCGGCTCCGGGCCGGTATCCGTGCTGAACCGTTCAGCGATGGAGTCACTGTGCCAAATCGCGTCCGCTTGTCGATTTCTTCGCGGCCGGTTTGCATCCCCATCCCAGCCCCATAGCGAGAACCTCTCGTGAGAGTTCCAAGTGAACATCGAGCACCCAAAAGGAAGGCCCGCTACAATCGGCTCGCACCTGAAGGGATTCCAGGCGGGACCGAATGGATTCGGACGCGCGCAGCATCGACCTCCGCTCCAAGCCTTCGCTCGCTCAAGAACTCGACAGCCCGGACATTCCGGGTACGGTGAAGACGTGCAAAAGCTGCACGCAAAACCGGCGGCATCCGCCGCCAACCATCGTTCAACAAAAGGAACCGTAAATGAGCGAAATCATCAGCAAGACCGACCTGGTCGACCACGTTGCAGAGATCGCAGGCATCACCAAGTCTCAGGCGAAGAACGCCATCGATGCGACCTTCGATCGGGTCGAGGACCACGTCCGCAAGGGCCCGGGCAGCAAGGTGCGCATCCACAACTTTGGCACCTTCGAGTCCAAGCACCGCCCGGAGCGCGAGGCCCACAACCCGTCGAGTGGCGGCAAGGTGAAGGTCCCGGCCAAGAACGTACTGGCCTTCAAGCCGACCCCGGCCCTGAAAGACCTGTGAGTCACTGCGGCGGGGGCATTGGCCTCCGCCCTGTTTCGTTCAGACGGAGTATTGCATGGATGCATCCCTACCCCTACTCGTCGGCGCCTGGCTGATCGGGGCGAATGTCCTCTCGTTCGTCCTCTACGGGCTCGACAAGCAAGTGGCCGCCGACACCGGTCGCCAGCGCCGCTCACGGATTCCAGAGAAGACCCTGCTGGCGGTGGATTTCGCCGGGGGATTCCCCGCCGGGTTCATCGCCCAGCGTCAATTCCGACACAAGACCCGCAAGGCGTCCTATCAGGCGAAATGGTGGATGGCCGCCATTGCCTCGACAGGGGCGTGGGGCTGGCTCGCCATCCAGGCGATCTGAGGAGAAAAGCGAATGCCGACCGCCGCCCGAAAAGACGCGGGCGGTTCGTCGTGTTGCAGGGTTAGATTATCGAAAAAGATGGGCCTGTCGAGTTTTCGGGATTCAAGCCGCCTTGGCCAACTTCAAGCGCTTTCTGCACTGCCCAAGATCCACGGCAAGGACGGGCACTTGGGTATTTTGCGGGAGAGAAGGCTGTCGGTTGCACGCGACCATCACCGCCACCCCTGAATCGGAAAGGACTCGTGCCGTCTCAACCAGAACGTTATCGCGGGACAAGACGAGTACCAGTGTGTCGGGGCCGGGCGGGTGCTCCATATAGGTTCCCAGCGCCAGGATAAGTCGAACATCCGCAGAATCCTTGCGAACTGGCACGGAGAATGTCTCGACCTCCGGAACGTCAAAATCCTTCAGCCATCCACGCCATCCATGGTTCTGTTTACGACCAATCGCATTGCCGGCGATCACGGCCCGGCGAATCTGATGTCCATGGGCCTGAAGAAAAGAGCATACGGCCCACCCAGCCAGGCAACTTTGGTTGTCGGCGTCGACGAACAGATCGACCTGGCGCCCCTTCGGCCCCAACACCCCTTTTTTGCTGCACCCAGGCGGAGTGACGATCGAACATCCATGATGTTTCATCAATCATGCCCTGCCGGCTCCGGGCCGGAATCCGCCGTCCGAAAAAACGCGGGCGGTTCGTCGTGCTACAGGGCCAGAGTACCGAAGACCCCGGCACTGTCGAGTTTTCGAGCGAGGGTGTTATGCGACAGCGATCCCCTGCCGAATCGAGAACGCCATCTGCCCATCGGTGAACGTGACTACCAGACCGTCTTGATCAGTGGGCGAGAATTGTTCCTCCAGACTGTCGAAGAACGACAGTGGGATCTTGTCCACGCCATCGTCGCCGCCGAAAGTGTCCTGCTTGGTGTCGTACCAGTCGGGGTCCCGCTCGGGGTCGCACCCAAGCGCATACACCACCGCACGGCGCTCCCCACCGTCTTCGGGAGCCATGAGATCGGGGATACCGGAACTCATCAGATAGACCCCATGGTCCCCCACCAGCAGCAGACCCGCCTCAGACGGGGGATTGGCACATACGCCGGGCGATTCCGACATGACCCGGAACGCTTCCCAGTCGTTGCTGGCATGCCCGGCCTCGATAATAGCCTGAACGCGCTCCGCGAGCGTCGGCTGCCATCGGTCGCACTGACGAGTGTGTTCGATCAGGGGCTTGATCGCGCCCCAGGGGAAAACGAGCGAGCTGGATTCACCCATGCGGGGGACCTCCTTCGTGGGGTTAGGTATCGAGATGCTCCGGCCAGTTCGCCACGAACGGCTTCAGGTCGGCAAGGGTGAGCCGCTGGCGGAAACGCTTGTCGCGCCAGGATTCGGCGGGCCAGGTGTCGCCCTCGAACACCTCGCCGTCCGGCTCCAACCAGCGCAGCAAGACCTCCGCGTTACGAAAGAACCCGGCGTAGTGGTACCCGAGTTCGGGGCTTAGCTGAATCCCTTCGATGCACATGCGATCGCGTGGCGAAAGGGTGCGCAGAAGATCGATCAGCGGTGACTCCACGCGCATCGGACGCGGCACGCGGCCGGTGGTCTCGAAATCGATCAATTCGCGCGGATTGCGCATCATGTGGCGAATGGCGCCACTGGTGGGATAGGACATGGGGCGCTCCTGTTGCGCCGGCTCCGGGCCGACCCGCCGCCCGAGGTGACGCGGGCGGAACGTCTTGATTCGGGTTCCAGAATACCGGCATCGGGGCAGTTGTCGAATTCTTCGATCCCGCCACGAGCCTGAGAAACGGCATTTGACGGCACCCCCCCCAGTCGTCGGATCATGAGAACAGGACTATCAATGGATCGATGGCCTGTTGCGCGCGCACGGAGGCGACCCGGACCCCTTCCCATGGGGTCGCAACACAACACCCCGAAGTGCCCGGCAGTCGGCCTTTCTGATCCCCACGGAAAAGGAATGCCGTTATGCGTACCCAACCCCTCGCCCTCACCGCCGCCCTTGGGCTCCTGCTGACGGGGCTGGCCGCGCCCGTCGCCGCCGAGACCGCCCCCGCATACAAGATCGTGCTGCCTTCGACTCAGGGAGTGGTGAGCGCGGCTTCGGCATCCGATGAACCCGAATCCGCCGCCGAAGACTGCTATGACCCAGAAAACGTTGGGAAGGTCGGGCAGTGGTCGGGGTGCGATGGGATGCTGATCGTCAGTACCCAGCAGCTTCGGGATGCGGCTCCCTTTACCGGTGATGGAAGCCTGAAGATCGGCGACTACACCTTCAAGGATGACGACAAGAACATCTTTACCGGGCAGGTAACGGATCTGTCTTCGCTATTCTTAAATTCGGATTTCAATGATGATATTGGATATTGGGACGTAAGCAATGCTACAACAATGCTTAATCTATTCCGTGGAACAACTCAATTCAATCAATATATTGGGGAATGGGATACAGGCAATGTAGAGGATATGAGGGCGGTATTTTTAGGCGCGGAAGAATTTAATCAAGATATTGGGGGGTGGGATACAGGCAAGATGCGGCGTGCCTGGCGCATGTTATCGAATACCAATAAATTTAACCAAAACATTGGGGGATGGGATACAAGCAATCTTGATTCTGCGAGTGGGATATTCATGAACACAAAGGCATTCAACCAAGATATTGGTGGATGGGATACAAGCAATAATCGTCACTTCCGTGATATGTTCAGAAACGCGGAATCGTTCGATCAAGACTTGAGCGGTTGGAGTGTGGAGAAGATGGAGAATAACGAAAATTTCGCACAGGGATCCCCCCTTGAGGGTGAGAGATGCCCTGTCGAAACATGGCCGGGGTGCTGATCGCCAAGCCCTAGCGGCTCACCCACGAAGGTGGCTCGACTTTACGCCAAAACCCACACACCCGAAGACGCCCAGGCGGCTTCCCGAGACTCCATCCAGCGCTCCAAAGAGAATCCCTGAAGGGTGTGCAATCGGGGCGTGAGGTCGCTGACCTCCAATTCGGCCAACTCCTCGAAGGCCTCCTGGACCCGGGCGTTGTACTCCAAAATGATCGGGGCGACGGCCTCCGCATTGTCCTCGCGAAACCGTAGCGCCTCCCGCAAGGCCTCTTCCCGACTGACCGGGCGGGCTGTCGTGTTATAGGAGAACGCCCGGGCCATTCGACGCCCGGTACCAACATCCAGGTGTTGAACACGGAACAGCCAGCGCCCCCGGTGATGGATCTCTGAAATGCGCGCATGCCCCGTGTTCGTTCGAGCGCGTGCATCGTCCATGTTGGGCTGCATAATAACCATCGCTTTTGATGCGAAGGGATGCGCCGCATAGAGATCGTTTCGCATGCGAAGCGCGTGGCGCAAAGACTCGGGTCCCAACCCATTGATCCGACCGTTGAGGTGGCGCCCTCCTTCCCCGTCCCACGAAAACACGACATAGCCGTTATCGACGCGGCTGACGCCCAGGAACGGGGTTTTCTTGTCGGTGATCTTGATACCCGCCTCCTTGATCGAATTAGTGGGCCTTCCAGGGCTGGAGATGCGGGATGGCCTCAACCTCCCGATACCGCCCCGGCCATCGCCCCTTCAGCCCGCCCCGCGTCCAGGCGGTGATAACGAAACCGCCACCCTGGTTGTGCTCCGGGAGCTGACGGTCGGATTGCTCGATGGCGATGTGCAGCGCGAACGGGGTCTCGGAGTCGTCCTCCCAGAGCAGCTCGAGCGCATCCTTCGCCTCGCCGCCCTCGAACGGTTCCCATGGACCGCGGGAAACGATCACCATCCTGGCACCCTTCATCTCGCGGATGATCGGCTTCTGGCTGTCGGGGACGAGCAACCGACCGGCGCCCGCGTTCCAGGAAAAGTAGAAACGAGGGCCTGGCCCTGGTTTTGGATGGTGATCATGGGATGGGGCCTTCAGGTTTTTTGGGTACCACCCGCCCCGAAATCTTGTCGAGGCGATATTTCGTGATGGTGCCATTCACGATGGCCTCGACGACCTGGATGGCGGATTCAGGGGCGACCGCGAACCACTCGCGCGGATGAAACACTTTGCCCTTTCGGCTCTGCAAGGCGATCGACAGGCGCCGATCCGCAAGAAAGCCGTGCACCAGCCCTTCGAACTTCCGGGGGTCGAGGTTGTAGCAGGCAAAGGACTCCACGACTTCAACCGGTCCTTCCAGGAAGGCCGGGTCGTTCTCGGCGTTGGCAATGCGATCCGCCACCTCGCCCTCGGTGTACCCGATCTTGACCAGATCCCGATACTCCCGCAGGGCTGGATGCGCGCTGCGCGATCGCAGGATATAAATGGTGCCGCTACGGTGGTCATGATGGGACAGCCCCGCCATCCGATCCGCTTCAAGATCCGGATCCAGCACGCGCCGCCCATTCTCGTCGGCGTACAGCGCCTTGCCCAGCGAGAACTTCAGCAGATTGGTTTCCGTGCCGTTGTCGAAAATCACCCGCAAACGGGGATTGCTGGGATCCACGTCGGCCCGCGCGTCAATCACCTGGTCGACCAGGCATAGCAGGCCACTGACGATGAAGTAGTCGCCGACATCGATCTTGCTCTCGAACTGAAACCGCGCCGTCTCGGCCGCGCCGGATTCAAGACGCTCTTGAATCCGCCGGAACAGGGGCTCGAAGCGCAAGAAATCCTCGCAGGGGCGGCGCTGGGCGATCCCGTCTGGCGGGGTGTGCCCCTTCGACCGTTTCCCGAGGTGGCGCGACTCGAAGATCGATTCATCCCCGGGATCGAGCAGCCCCAAATCATCGTCGTCCCAGATGTCGTCCAGGCTTTCGATCGAGGCCGCCGGCACCGCAACGGCATTATCACCCGGCCCTGACGCCTCGTCTGACCCGGCTGTTTCTTCTGAACGCGGTGCAGCGGCCAGAAGACCGTGCCGGTCGTGTTCGGACAGGGCCTCCACGAGCGAGGGGTTCGCACGGATACGCGCCAGGCGACGGCAAAGGCCGCGCTCCTCCACGGAACCCTGATCCGAAGGCTCCCGGCCGTGCTGATCCATGAATGCGTTGATCGCCTCAAAGCCTGCCGCCAGCCGGCCCTCCCGGGACTCCGACTGCACCGGGGTCCGGACCTTCAGGAGCCCCAGGTCGTCGGGCTCCTCCAGCACTTCATCGAGGGACCGATAGCGGGCCATTACCCGGTCGCCCCTGCCCGCTCCCGCTTCTTGTTGCGGATGAATGCCAGCGCTTCGGCGTAGCGGACCTCCACCGGATCATGCGAGTGCATCGATGGATCCCGCCCCTGCTCGCTCTTGAAGGCCTTGATCCTCGGCCAGAGCACCACCGCTTCTTCCTCGGACATCTGGATGCGCCGGCTACTGACGACATCCTGGATGGTCTTCAGCATCGAGGCGGTCACCGATTTGGAGAGTACCTCGAAGGCACCCCGGAACGGGTTCACCTGGTCGATCATGTCGAGGTTCAGATCCTCGATATTGATGAAGCGATTCCCCATGCGGACGAACTGCCGAGTGCCCGTACTTTCGCCCGTGGTGACTGGCGGGTGGCCCGTGCCGGTATTCCCATCGTCGTAACCAGCCCCGGTCAGTGGACTGCCCTCACCCGATTCAGCGCTTTGGCCTGATGGCTCGGCAATAACGGCGCCCTCGGGCAAGTCCTCTTCGTTCACGATCCCGCCCGACGAGTTGATCGCGAGCTGGGTCTGAATCCCCGACCGGATGAATTCGACCTCGTCCTCGTGCAAATCCGGATGTTGCTGGCGGATCACTTTCGGTAGCTCGACGCGGCTGGCGTAATCATCCTCCATCCCGGGGTCGACCGCGGACGTGGCCACATCGGGCTTCTGGTGCAGCGCGGCCACGATGTCATCACCGCTGTTGTTGAGGATGTCGAGAACCCGCTTGCTAGGCTTCGGCCCGCCTTCCTCACCGACCTGGATGGTACCGGGCTCCACCAGGGCACCGGGGCCCGGCTCGCGTGGCCGGAACTGGAAGGTGGGCGCCATGACCTGCTCCATCAGCAGGGAGACCGTTATGGACTTGAGCATGTTATTGACCGCGACCTTTACGTCGTCGTCTTCGGCATCCGGCTGCGCGATCAGGTTGGTAAACTGCGCATGAGTCTTGCCGGGGGCGTCACGGGTCGCGCGGCCGATGATCTGCACTACCTCCGTCATGGATCGGCGATAGCCGATGGTCAAGACATGCTCGCACCAGGGCCAATCGAAGCCCTCCTTCGCCATGCCGAGCGCGATGATGATGTCCACGTCCTCGCGGTCTTCCACGGTTCGCAGAAAGTCCATCACTCGGTATCGGTGCTTGAGTTCGTCTTCGACGAGGTTGGCGACCTTGATGAGGCGGCCATCCGCCCGGCGCACATGGATCAGACCGGTGGCGTCATCCTCGTGGTCGACCTCGCCGATGGCATCGATGATGGAATCCACCTCGGCATACTTGTCGGTCGTGGATTCGGCCGAGTTGACGTTCGGAATGTGGATGAGCGTCTTGCGATCGCTGTCCAGCACCTCCTTCAGTGCCTCGATGTAGAGACCCTGGTAGAAGTGATAGCCGATGCCGAGGCTCTTCAGATAGCGATAGCCGTTGAGCTGCTCGTAGTAGGTGTAGGTCACCTTGCCGAACACCGCTTCATCCTCCGGCAGAAGGATCGGAACGGTGTCCCCGCGGAAATAGGAACCCGACATGGCGACGACATGGGCCGTCGAGTGATGCATCAGCCCATCGATCAGGGCCCCCAGGCGGTTCTCCTCGTCGGCGCTGACATGATGGAATTCGTCAATCGCGACCACGATGCCATCAAAGGCCTGCGCCCCCAGGCGGTCGTAAGCGAACCGTAGCGTAGCGTGCGTGCAGACCAGGGTGCGATCCGCCAGGTCCTCGGCGGATGCCCGCACGAAACGCTCAAAGGCATCGACCTTCTTGTTATCGGACCCCGAGGTGCACAGGTTGTGCTCCGGCCGCACCTGCCAGTCGGCAAAAAAGCCGTGCTCGGTCAGGGCGGTGTTCTTGAACGAGTTGCCGATGGAGCGCTCCGGGACCGCCACGATCGCCTTCTGAAGCCCCTGGTTCAGGAGCTTGTCGAGGGCGATGAACATTAACGCCCGGGATTTCCCGGAGGCCGGGGGCGCCTTGATCAGGAGGTATTGCTGGTCTCGGGATTCGAAGGCGCGTGCCTGCATCTCCCGCATACCCATGGAATCGGTGGACGAGCTGGTGCCGGTCTGGCCGTACTCGACGCGGATAAGATCAGGCATTTGCGGCTCCTTGCTCCTGCTGAATCAGTTGTTCGTATCGCGCCAGAAGGTACTCCTGGCGTTCGGCCTGGTCACGGAAGGGCTTCGCCCGGTACAGCCGCTCGACCGCTTCATCGAGTTCCCGGTGCGCCTTGCGCAAGGCATCCGGCATTTTGTCGGGGTCATACATCTCCGCCATGGTCCACTCGAAGGTCTCCTCCCGAGCGAGAAGCACCTCCTCGCCCAGTGCCTCGATTTCGGAGCGCTGGCGGTCGGTCGCCGGGGGCCAGGGGAAGGTGTTGTAGACGAGCTTCCCCGAATAGCGATAGTCGCTTTTTAGACGACCACCCACGAGCCGTAGCCAGTCCATGTGCATCTGGGTGGAGAGGATGGCGAAGTCGTAGGTGGTGCTATCAGGGATGATCTGAACCGAATCTGCGGCAATAACATCGCTCCCAAAAAAACCAACCGGCGCGTATTCTCGGCGCTCAGACGTGTGGCGAGGGACGAGGATGTACTGCTTAGGGTTGTTGGTGTCGCGGAATTCGTGAGGGTTCTCCGCAAGCTGACGAGCCCCGGCATCTCGGCTTTGGAGTCGCTTCTCGCGCACTTTCTCTACTCGCCCCCGAACCAGCGGCATCGCATCGATGTCCTGCTCGGTGGCACCAACCAGCCACAGACACCAGCGATCTTTCCCTTTCAGGAATTCATCCGCGCCAAGCAGCCGCTTGATCCACTTCGCGGCCTGGGGCTCAGCCGCGATCAGTTCGTCCTTTTCCTGGGTCGTGAGCATCAGGTGGCCACCGTCCACGGGCTTGTTCCCGTACACCATCGGCGAACTCGCGACCAGGGGGTTGCTGCGGCTCTTAACGACCGTGTCCGTTCCTTCCAGCAGGTAGGGGCTGATGTTCTTGACCCGCTGGTAGCGCCACTCCCCTTCCGTAAACTTGTAGATCGTCCGATCACCGCGGGCGAGTGAAGCCCCGCCATCCGTCAGGCCCACCACGATGACGTGGACACCGGCGTTGCCCCGAGCACTGTTCTTCCACGCAAACGTCTGGTAGGCGAAACGGATCTTGACGCCGAGATCGAGGATGTAGGGCCACAGCATGGCGACCTGCTCGCCCTGGCAGATCGAGTTCGTGGACACGAAGGCGCACTGAGCCTCGGTGCCCCGGATGTACTGGGCGCCCTTCCAGAACCAGGAGGCCACGAAGTCGAGGTAGCGATACTTCCGGAATCCGGAAAACACCAATTCCATAGACGCATTCTGTTCGTCCGAGCGTCCGTTGGCACCGAGGAACGGCGGGTTGCCGCAGACATAGACCTCCGCCCCGGAATCGACCGGGCACACCTTCTTCCAGTTCAGGTGCAGGCTGTCACCCAGCGCAATGCTCCCACTCGACTTCAGCGGCAACGCTGGCTCGGCATACCCGAATTCCTCGCGGAACTCGAGATTCATCTGGTGCTCCGCCAGCCAGAGTGAAAGCAGCGCAATCTCGTGGGCGAAATCGTCGATCTCGATACCGTAGAACTGCTCCAGGCGGATGCCGCTCATATAGATGTTGCGTTGCGACGCGGGCGCCATGAGCGGCTGCTGCCCTGGCTTGTCGAACATCTCGTCCTGGGGTTCAGGGATCAATGGCTCCGGCGTATCGGCGCGATCCAGCGCCTTGAACACCGCCATCTCCAGCCGGCGCAGCTCCTTGTATGCCGTGATCAGGAAATTCCCGGAGCCGGCCGCCGGGTCAAACACCTTCAGGGAATGCAGGCGCTCCAGCAGCCGATTGAGCTTCTTCGGGCTCCCTTCGGCCTTCTTGAGGTCCTCGTGGAGCCCGTCCAGAAACAGTGGACGCAGCACCTTCATGATGTTGCTGGGGGACGTGTAGTGCTGACCCAGGCTGCCCCGCTGTTCCGGGTCAATCACGGACTGGAACATGGAGCCAAAAATGTCGGGGTTGATCTCGGACCAGTCGAGCTTGCCCGCATCCCGCAGTAGGCGACGCGCCCGCCCGGCCATCTTCGGCACCGGGAGATCCTGCTCGAACAGGCCGCCGTTGACGTACGGGAACGCGGCCAGATGCGCCGGCCGATCCCCGGGGCGCTCCGGTTCATTCAGAACCTGGAACAGCTCACGAAGGAACAAGTGGGCGTTCGAGCCATCCTCGGCCGTGTGGCTCAGGAAGGCCTCGGTGAACTGGTGTTTTTCGAAGATCCCCGTGTCTTCCGCGAACAGACAGAACAGGATGCGCGTCAGGAAGACATTGAGGCCATGGATATCCTCGGGGGTATCCAGAGGGTTCCGGTCACGCAGAAGGTCACAGAAGCGCCCCATGCGATCCGCCGCCTTTACGTCCGCCACGGCCTCGGTATGCATCTGCACCCGCTCCTGGCCCGCCAACGGCAGGAAGAAGCTGTACTGGCGCGGGATCTCCTGGAAACCGAACTCGACCCGATCATCCATCGCGCGATCGAAGGCCATCACCGTGTCGAAGTCCGTAACGAAGACGAACCGCATGGAGTGACGCTCGATCCGCCCGGAGGCCAGGAGCGCATCGAAGGCCGCGGATACGCTCTGCCCCGCCGGCACCGGCAGGAAGTAGAGCTTGTTTCGGAGCGCGACCGCCCCCGGTTCGTCGGCGACGTTCCGGTTGCCGGTGCCCTTGCGTAGCTGGGTTACCGTCGCCCGCGGGAAGTCGTACAGCTCGAGGAAGCGGTAGATGAACTCGTCACCGGCGCCGGAAACTGCCGTTTCGAGGCCCTCCATGATCTTTCCTTGATTCACTGCCATCGGTCACTCCCTGGTTGGATGGTGCCCAGCGTATCGTCCACGAACCAGTTGTCGAGTTCTTCTAGTGCGACCCTTCACACATAGTGACGCGGGGAGCCCCTGGCGACGCCGTGCCGAGGCCGCTCACCCGCCCTTGTTCTGGAGAATCTCCATGATCGCCATGGCCTGCGCGGGGGTGACCGCTTGGTTGACCTGCACCCACATCCGGCTCGGGTCCGAACTCGACTGGCGGATCTCAAGGGCCGGCGCGGCCCCATCCCTACCAGTATCGTTCACACCTCCCACGAATCCGGGGAGCAGATCCGATACCGAGCAGCCGAGCACCCGCGCCATTTTCCTTGCGTTTTCGGGGGAGGGATGAGACCGCCCCTTGATGTAGGTCGAGATGGCATCCCGACCCATCCCGCAGGCCCGCGCCAGATCGGATTGTCGCCAATTCCGCTTTGCCAGTTCATTCCGAAGTCGCTCCGGAAGCGGAATCGATTGGCTCGACCCTGAAGCGCGGTCGCCCTGCTCAAAGAAATCGTCGGTACTGTTCATACGGAGCCCCTTGCTCACGTGAAAAATTGCCGGGTGCGCCACCCAAGGCCCACCCGGAGGATATCGTTACGCCGCCTGCGCCAGAACCGGACGCTCAGGCTGGCGGACCATGGCCCGGAGCGCCTGCCCCAGATGCCGGCCCACGGCCGCGAAGGCGGTATGAATCACCGACTGGCCGAGGATCTCGTGAGCGCGGGTGGCACTCAGGCCGGCGACCAGCGATTCCGGGATGGTCTTGCCCCGGGCGTGTTCGGCCGGAGTGAGGATGCGGCTCAGGGCCGGATCGGTCGGGTGCTGGATGCGCAATTCTGTGGATCGGACCTTCGCGTATCCGCGACCCAAAGTGCCATAGCCATCCTGCGAGCCGTCCTGAACCTGCGTCCGAAAGCCCTTTCCGGCCGCCTTGTCCTTCACCTCCTTGGCCGCCAGATAGTCGTAGGACTTCCACATCGGATCATCCAGCGCGATCGGATCCAGAATGTCCGCGACCTGCGCCTCCCGCTGGCGGATCGGCCGCAGTCCGGCAAAATCGAACGGAATGTTCTCGTTGGTGGCGACCAGACAGAACCGCTTGCGCTTCTCCAGCGACCCCATCTCCCAGCCGTCGATCACCGTCTCATGCAGTTCGTAGTCGAGGCTGGCGAGCACCGAGCGGATGACGGTCATGCTCACGGTCTTCCCGTACTCGGGTACGTTCTCCAGCACGATCATGGAGGGCGTGAGGGTCTGGATGGCGGCGAGGAAGGCCACGAACAACGCCCCGGCGGTTTCGTGTTCCTCGGCGGCCTTCAGGTGGTTCTTGGAGCGCCCGGATTTCGAGGCGCCGGTGCAAGGGAGCCCCGCCACCAGCAGGTCGATCGCGGGCAGCTTGCGCCACTCGATGTCCTGCATCGGCCCCTCGATAGCGACACTCTCCGGGCTCCAGACCGGGTTGTTCTGGAGCGAGGCATCCAGATACGCCCCATCGAATTCATTGGCGAAGGCCAGTGTCGCCGGGACGCCGGCCGACTCGAGCCCGGTGTGCAGCGCGTGGTCCAGTACACCGCCACCATGGGCCAGCGACCCGATCCGAATGGGCTGACCCGAGGCAATGCGCCCGTGCAGCGTCTCGCGGCGCTGGCGGGTCGCGGCCTCGTGGTGATGCAGGGTGACGTCGATGCGGCCCTCGCGGATCACCACCCGCACCCGCTCGGACTCCCCGAGGATGCGGGCGATGTCGTCGTTCGCCACGTCGATGACCGGGTACTCGCGATCACCGCGCTTGCGACGGGACACCTTGCGCGCCCCGGACGGCGTAAAGCGCAGGGTCACCCCTTTGGCGCCACCGTCCGTCTCGGCCAGCTCGTAGGTCTGACCGGGTTCGATGCCCATGCGGGCCAGTCGCTGGCCTTCCAGCCAGAGACGCTTCTGACCTCGCTGTTCACCCAGCTTGGTGTAGATAACAGTGCTATTCGGCATGATGTTTCTCCTCCAGCTCCGGGCCGGAATCCGCCGCTCGGGGAAGGCGCGAGCGGGTCGCCCTGTTCAACCTCAAGGCTACCGAACGGGCGACGTTTGTCGAATTCTTTACCGCACCCGGCCGTCAATCGCGCCCCGCTCACGTTTCGATTGAATCAGCGGCAGCCTGTACGGAAATGAGAGACGCCACCTGCATCAGGACCTGGCGAGGGTCGCTCGCCCCCTCCATCCGCCATTCCCCCGCTGCAATCGCGGATTCGGAGATCCAGTACAGCTCACGAAGTGCATTGAGCAGGGCCTGCCGATCCCGCTCACCCCGCCCGAGATTCGCTTGGAGTGTCTCTGCATAGGCCTGAAGTCGTTCGATTTCCTCGCGCGCCTGTTTCAGCGCACACCAGCATTCCTCGAAATCGACTCTTGCCTTGCGGTTCTCCACTTCCATCCGATCATTCGAGTCCATGCTATCCGGCCTCCTGCTCCGCCGAGTCCCAGGGATGGGAGACAAGATCCAGCGCGGCCCGCGCCTCGGACCGAGCGCGCCCCCAATCGGAATCCGGGTCGGGCGGATTCTCCGCCCAGCAGGCTTCGTAGGCTTCAAGCGCCCGTTTCAACGCATCGATCGCTTGATCGGCCTCGATTGCGACTTCGGCGGCGGCATGCCGAGCATCCCGAGCGCCGCACTTGTACATCCAGTTGACCGACTCCATGACGTTCTTGCCGTCCACGATCGCGCGTCGGGTGTCGGCATACCGCGGGGTGAGCGTGAGGCTCATGATCCGTCCGTGAAAATCCATTTCGTTCTCCTTGGCGCTCCTGCGCCGCTTCATCCATTGGGGTGAGTATTGGGTACCCACCATGTCGAGGGTTAGTCCATCTCTTGAACTCCAAACAAAGACGGCTGGCGGCCGGAGCGGACCACCGCCGGATTCAGCCAAAGGCATTCCGTCCGGGTAACCGAGCCCCCGTTGGCGGCGGCGGCGGATGGGCGATGGATGCGGGTCCAGTCCGGCAACCAATGATCGTATAGATCATTCGGGTACCCACTGAGGACCACGCGACCCTTCAAACCGCGCACCATCTCCAGTAAGCGCACATGGTCTTCTTCGAACAGGTTGCAGCGGTAGTAGCGCCCCCCATCCACATGGTGGGTATCCGGCAGGTACGGGGGATCCACGTAGTGGAGAGTGTCCGGTGCGTCGTACAGGCGCATGACATCGAGCCCGTCCCGGTTTTCGATCACCACGCCCTTCAACCGCTCGATGAACGCGGGCAGGACATCCGACAGCCGGGCCCACTGATCCGCCGACTGGAACCCATGCTCGCCCTGGTCGCAACGAAACCCCGACCGGCCTACGCGGGTCGCCCCGGTCGAGCCGTAGGACGACCACGCCCGAAATAATGTGCGACGCGCCGCCTCCACTGGGTCCTCTACGGTCTCAAAGGAACGCTCGAACTCCGCTCGCGAGTATGGGGTCAGCTCGCAGGCGCGCGTCAGGGCGGCGCCCTGCTCGGGATCCCGCAGGACCCGAAAGATGTTCACGACGGCCTCGTCCAGGTCGTTGTAGATGTCGAGCGCCGCCCGTGGCTTTTGCAGTAGCACGCCGGCGGCCCCGCCGAAGGGTTCGACATACAGACGATGCGGCGGGAAATGCTCCAGAATCCAAGGGGCCAGGCGCCACTTCGCACCGTAGTAGCGCATCAGGGGCGAGGTTGGAGTGAGTGCAAGCGCATCCATGCGGTCACCAGCTTGCGTGGGCGGGGTATAGAGGGCGTTCATGCATCGATTCCATCCTTGGAATTCTGGGTTATGCCGAAAGGTTAGCTGAAACGCTGCTCGGCAGCACGCGCCAGCCGGCCCTCGTAATCCTCGACCAGCAGGCATGCGTACTCATGCAGTCGCGGATCCCCGGCCTCCAGGACATCCAGCAACATCCGCTTCTCGTCCAGATACACCCGGGCGAACCCCGGGTCGTGCTGAAAGATCGAACGGGAGTTGTCAATCAGGTCGGCGAGCTTCACGGTCTGGGCGGCGGCGGGCGCCTGCGCCAGATGTGCCCGGTCCAGTGCTTTTCGCTGCCGCCGGTTGCCATCCTCGGGCCGACTCACGTCGGTGAGCCAGTAAACGAGGGAGGCGACCTCGCCACCGAATTCCCGCTCGATGTCCGGAAGTTCGACGTCGGTATCTTCCACCGTGTCGTGAAGCCACGCGGCGGCCAGCATCGCCTCGGTGTGATCCACTGTACGCACCAGATCCGCGACCGCGCCCGGATGAACGATATACGGATCACCGGTGTACTTGCGTACCTGACCCACACCCTCGTGGGCCTCAGTCGCGAATTGCCGTGCCCGTGCCTCGAGATCCATCACATCACTCCTGATTTCGCTTCCGCCTCATGGCGCGCGACCTGCGCCCTCCAGGCCTTTGCCATCACCGCCAAAGCCGCGCCCACGTCGGAGTCGGACCTCGACTCGACCCACTCCGCCAGAGCCCGCTCACTGCCCATGCGCTCACGAAACGCCCGCAGGAAAGCGCCCAGATCCGACCCAACCAGACCCGTGGCGTCGGATACGACCCGGCCATTGAAGCGCTGATGGACCGACTTCATCCGGCGGTGGTGATCCAGCATCTCGGAAACACCACGAGAGAAGAGCGGAAAATCGCGCGCGGCCTGTGTCAGCGCCGAAACCCGAAGCAATTCCTCGTCGCAGGCCTCCATCACAGGCAGGTGCGATCCCTGCTGATCCAGCCATGCAAGAAAGGCCTGATAGGTCGGCCGCATAGCGTCCCGGCGCCGATCCGCACTGGACCGGTTTTCCGGGCGGAACGGCGCCGGATTGAAATGCGGCGAACTGGCAACGAACTCAAACAAGGATTCGAGGGAATCGAAGCCACCCTCAACCCCCGCCCAGTATCGATCGGAGTCGTACCCCAAAAAGGTCAGAGCCTCGTCCCAATCCCGAGTGACAGCGACCTCGCCCACGCGCTCGCCGTCCGCATCGACCTCGCACCAAAGCCCCGACTCGGAGAGCTTGAACCCCAGTCGCCGAGCCACACGGCCCAGAAGATTTCCCAGATCGTTGAAGGCGAAGTACCAGCGCGCAAACGAGAAGGCACTTTCCGGAACCTGCACAACATCCACCTGAAAAGGCTTGTGACCCACCAGGACCGAGTAGCTGGTGACCTTTCGGTTCGGGTCCGAACCGCCCTTCTTCGGCCGATTTACTTTGCACTCGGACGCGTTCAGCGCCTCACCTAGTCCATCCACGTACTCCACATCATCACAAGCCACAAGCACATCAAAATCCCCGTGATCCCGCTTGCCGGAGTGAAACCGAACCGGCTCGGACTGGTGGTGTTCCGGGAGAACAGCACTGAGGGCGCGCTGTACCCGCGCCGCAAGGACCATCAGCTCCGACGAAGTCAGGCGCGTGGTACTGGTAACTGCATTCCCCCCCATGGGGTACTCCTTCCGGCTCCGGGCCGATTCCGTTGATTTCGAGGAATTAGCCTACCGGATTATCCGGGCTTGTCGATTTGTTCGGGAACAAAAAAGCCCGCCGAGACCGAAGTCCTGGCGGGCTTGATCGCGTAACGGTTCGGTTACTATCGGGTGGCAGGTCCGCTACCCGCGGAAGTCCCGCCGTTCGCATCCACAGCCCCCATAGCGCCAGGACCAAAGAGATCCCGCATGCCACCGAGCGAGCCCAGCAAAGCCGTACCCTCCATCGGCACGAATACGCGATCCCCGTTCTTCGCAAGGTCCGGCAACATCCCGATATAGCGCTGGGCGATGAGGTAGTTCACACCCGCCGCCGGTCCGTCCGGGTGGTTTTCCAGACTGCTCACGATCAGCCCGATGGCGTCTTTCTCACCCTGGGCGCGAAGCACGGCTTCCTGCTTGTCACCCTCGGCGCGCGCAATCGCCGCATCACGATCCCCCTCGGCCCGACGGATTTCCGCCTCCTTGTAGCCCTCGGCTTCGCGCACAGTGGCACGGCGGGTGCGTTCCGCAACCATCTGCTGGTTCATCGCCTGCACGATGTCATCCGGCATGCTGATGTCCTTGAGCTCCACACGGTTCACCTTGAGCCCCCATTTCTGGCCGGCCTCGTCCATCACCGCCTCCATCTGCTTGTTGATGGTCTCGCGGTTCTCGAAGATGTCGTCCAGCTCCATCTTGCCGATCTCCGAGCGGAGCGTGGTCTGGGCAAGGGTCTGGATTGCGAGCACCAGGTTCTCGGCACCGTACACGGCCGCCTGCGGGTCCATGATTTGGTAGTAAATCACCCCGTCGATCGTGACCCCGACGTTGTCCTTGGTGACCACCGCCTGATTCGGGAAATCGAGGAGGATCTCCCGCATGTCGATCTTCGTCTCGGTGCGCACGATCTTCTGCTCACCCGCGAACTGAAGAATCGTGATCGGCCGCGGACGGTCCACGAACGGGATGATCAGGTTCAACCCGGGGGTCAGCACCCGGTGAAACTTGCCCAGACGCTCGATCACCATGGATCGCCGCTGCGGGACCATCGTGATCCCCATGCTGAGGAATGCGCCGACCAGAACGGCCAGCACGACGAATGTGATGAATCCTTCCATTACTTCCTTCCTTTGCGTTTGAACGCGCTATTGCATGTACGGGGTTACCACAGCGGTAATCCCCTCAAAACGGACCACGCGCACGCGGTCTCCGATGTTCGGCGTGTAGTCACCCGCCTCGGCGCGGGCCGGATAGAAGTCGCCGAGGAAAGTCACGCCGACACGATCCCCTCGCTCTTCGATGACCAGCGCTTCCCGTTCGGCACGAACATCCTGGGTCCGGAGATTGCCATCGTCCCCGCGCACCCAGCGCCGACCGACCCAGAAGACAAAGCCCCCCATGGCGATCATGCCGCCGATCCCACCGAGAACCTGGGCCGCCATGTCGGCACCGAAAGCCGCCGGGAGAATCGCGCCCAGCGCACCTCCGGCCAGGATGAGGGTGATGCCTCCGCCCCCCGACATCAGACCGCCGAAGATCAGAAGATCCAGGACCAGGATGGTGAGGGCCGCGATCAACCAGTATTGCCAAGGGTCCAGCGACAAAATCCATTGCGATAAATCCATAACGCCTCCTTTCGTTGTGAGCCCCGGCAAAGGTATCGAAGCGCGGGCAACTGTCGTTTTCTATCCAAGCACTTTCCGTATGCCCTCGAGGCGCTTCGGACCGATACCCTCGATTGAGAGCAATTCCGAATCCGTTGCGTTGCAGATCTGCCCGATGGTGTCGTAGTGCGCCGCCAACCTCTTTGCGAGTGACCCACTCATACCGGGCAGTCCCTCCAGAACGAAAGCAAGCTGGTCCTTGGGGTGGCTGGGCTTCTTGCCGCGCAGCGGCGGGACATACCCCAGCCCCGAACGATCATGGGTGGCGAGCTTTACCAGCAGGTACGCGGTGTGCTCCACCGAATGTGTGACGATCACATTGAGCCGCTGGACCGTGACCAGAAACGAAATCGCGCCATCGACCTGTGCCGGCGTCATGGATTGTTGGAACAGGTGGGGTTCCCCCTCAAGAATCACGACCGGCACGCAATCTTCGGCCAGTCGCATCTTCTCGGACTGGAAGAACAGCCGCTTCGAATCGTCGATCACTGAAGACTCGAAATCGGATCGCCCGCCCGACCCGCTCCGGCAGGACTTGCGCTCGATCACGAAGCGCTCGTTGATCTCGATATCCGCCATCGGAAGCTCACAGCGTTCAACCTGAACATTGGGTATATCCGCAAGCGCCTCGAACAGCGCCGGGGGCTCCCGATGGTCAATACGGATGAGCACCGGATCCGGAACCGGAATCGAATGCGGGTCCAGTGCAGCAACTTCCTGCGCACGGTACGCGGGGCCTGAGCCGCTGGGCGCGACCGCAGCTTTCGGGCGCCCCGACGTCGGCGGGATGGCGGACGCCCCCTGACGAGCCAGCACCGCATCCAGCGTGAGCGAATCCATTTCCGCTTCCGACTCGAGAATCCCTGCCTCAAACAGCGCCTCCAGGACGTCGTCATAGAAGTCGTCATTGGTGACCAGCAGGTTTACGCCGATCTTGGCGCGACCCGAACGCTCGAAGTAGGCCTTCGTTTCGCGCCCTAGCCCCGGGATACCGTTGATGTAGATACGGGCGACAGAGGGCCGCTTGGGGTGTTGCCAGTGAGCGAGCTTCATCGAGAATTCTCCGGATCGACAGGTGGGAGTGATCGCTCGCGGATCGCCGCACGAATCACAAAGACGGTCAACAGGATCAGCTCGGCCGCGCCAGCGGATGGATCCGTGAACCCACCCACCAGAATGATCGCCATCATCACGGTGTCGATCGCACTGCTGATGATGGCGTAACCGGAAACAGCGACCAACGGGAAGCCCAGCCAACCCCCATAGGCGAATGCCATCGCGAGATAGGCCATCAAAACGAACGCGACAAAGCCCCACCCAAGTTCGACCGCGGAGTGATCGGAGCCCTGCACCACGCCCCAGCGAAGCATCGCCAACGCAGTGGCGACCGCGATCAGGAAGACGGCAACCGAAACCCCGTCCCGGGTTCGCGGAAGCCCATCACCGTTGTGACGGAAGGTAAGCAACCGAGCCGTGTGCTGGGCAAGCGCTTTCAGGACGGACATGAGGCCTCCCTGTGCTCGGGGTGTCGGCGGCACAACTCCACGACCGCCGCACACTGCCCCTCGTCAAAATCACCGATGTGGCATTCCGACTTGGGGAGAGCCATCTGACGCGCCAGCCACGAATACGCTTGGCTGCGAGACATAGCGCCGTTTTTCCAGATCGGGTCAAACGCGGCGTGCGCCTGGGACTTCGCCCGGCGAAGGGCCGCATTGGCCAGACGCCCCAGCGGTTTCCCGGTTCCCGGGTGACAGCCGACATGGGCGTCGCACGGATCGCAACGGTAGAACGTGCGCTCAAACAGGTCCGCACGATGCGGGTAGAGATCCCGTCCGGCGACCCGCTCCGACCACCCACCGCAGTAGGGGCATAAAGGTGTCAGCGCCGCGTTCACGCCGGGTCCCGCTCCCGCAGGATCGGAAGCGACTGGGCGCGCTCCACGATGCGCTGCGCGGCCTTGGTGCGCGTCATGTGCGAGGTGATCGGGATGTCCTCGACCCAGTCCTCATTCAGGGGCTCGGGGCCGATCCAAAACGCGATTTCGCCGGGCTTGTAGTACAGGCGCATCGCCACGGAGGCGTCCGCACACTGGCGGCGGAACCAGTCGATGCTCGCGGCATCCGCCGCCGACCGAAGCCTTGCTTGCAGGGTGATGCTATCCATTATCCGTTTCCTTCCGGCCCCGGGCCGGTTCCGTTGGCATTGAGGGCCAGAATAACGGCCTGCTCGTGCTTGTCGATTTCTTCCTGGGTCGCCCCCACCGGCGGTCGCCAACGACAGCCCTCACACATCGGATCGGTGTCGGGGTGCCCCCCGTGGACGCACTGCGACGGACTCCACTGCACGGGCCACTCGACGGTCTTGAGGCGACCATCCTCCGTGTAGCCGTTGTTCACGACCGGCGTGCGATGGCGACCGTCAAAGGGGTGGTTGTGACAAGAGTTAAGCGAAACAGGCATGGGGCCGCCCTCCTTGGCGAAAAGATGGGGCCACCGAATCAGGCGGCCTCGTGGGATCGTTCGATGCAGGACTGATCGAACTCCAGCGCGTCATTCATCGCCTTGGTCGGCTTCAGGCCTGCACGTTTCAGCTCGGAATGATAGGCGGCGAGAATATCCTGAGCGATACCCCCGAAACGCGGATTTTGCGTGATCTCGTGGTACTGCTCGAAAAACTCCGGGCTATGGCTATGGCCCGTGGTATCCGAAACATCATGCACATACTCGTGCGCCAGCAGGTTGGCGATTTTCAGAACCCCCGGGAACCCTCGACGCATATCCTGGAGAAACTCGCGCTCGATGGCGATGTACGTCCGTCCGTCGGTCCATGCCTCGGCAGTCTGACTGACGCCGATATGGATGTCCCGCTTCTCCCGTGACTCCCCGATCACCATGCTGAACAGCGACGGCAGGAAACGGGCATGACGCTCGATCGCCTTTAGGGCGCACCGCTCAATCTTGGTCAGGTCCTTCTTGCGGTCCAGCAGGTCGTGACCGGACTCGAACAGCGCCCGGTAATCCTCGAAGGGATGAACGTTGCCCCGGAACGGCGCATATCCAAGAGATTCCAAATGCACAGAATGTTCGTTGCGGCACAGCGCGTTGAGCGACTCCAGAACGGTGTCGCATGAAGGCAGACGCACCCCCAGCATGAAAACCATCGATTGACTCAGAACGAACACGTCGCCACGCTCATGGGCCCGGACGGCCAGCCGCTCGTCCTCGTGGTTAGAAATAAAGGTGACGTCAGTCAGATTCAGCACCCGGTCGATGCGGTGGCGCTTCCCGGTAATGTCCTGCAACAGGCGCAGTTTGCCGATTTCCGGGTCCATCAGAGAAAGATCACCCGAAAGAATCTGAGTCAGGAAGTATTCGCGCTCGAAGTCGTTGAGGCGAGTCGCCTTCTTCGGCTTAGCGCCCACGGCCTTGCCGAGGTCCTTCTTGATCCGCTTCCAGACCTCGCACTTGGACTCCAGCACGGCATTGCGCGCCAGATTCACATCAAGGGCGCGCTTCGACAGCACCACCCCGCCGGAGCCGAAGTCCCGCGAGTTGTACCGACAGACCAGCACCCCGAGGTTGTACACGTCCAGCGTGCTGCTATGGTCGAGCCGAATGCAGGCGTCGTCGGTTTCCAGCGTCCATTTCTGATCTTCCGGCGGACGATTCAGGCGCCGGCCATTGAAGGTGATCGGCAGCGAGACGTACAGGGCCATATCCGCAAGTGAACGCTCGGTACGCTCCACATCCGACAGTGTCATGGGGTCATAGAACGTACCACTGACCTGAAATCCATCGACGGGATCGCGGTCCTCGAGAAGTTCGTATTCCAGCCCGAACTTCTTGATATCCACGTCCATCTGGTAGGTGCCGGTGCGCATGCAGGTGGGCGCAAATGCCCATGCCTGAGCCCTCCCAGCGCCAAATTTGCCAAAGACACGACCTTCCGTATCGTCATGGTCGAAACCCAGCGTGCCAAGGCACGTTTCCACGTCGTGGATACGCTGAATCCCTTTGCCGTTGTCCTCGACACGGAATCCATGCCGATCCATCTCAATGGTCATTTCCGTCGCGTGGGCGTCGACCGAATTCATCACAAACTCCAGTAGAGCCTTATCAAAAGAACCCGCCTGGGAAACGATCGTGTGATAGATCAACTGCGATCCGACTTCAATCTTGCGCTTTGCCATCGCTCTTTTCTCCGTCCGGCTTCGGGCCGGAATCCGCTGCTGTGAATAGGGGGGCAGTCCCGGTTGATTTCAGTACCAGGGTACCGAGAAACCCCCTGCCGTCGAGTTTTCAAAAAAGAAGGCCCGCCAATTTCCCGGCGGGCCTTGGGGAGAGGGGGATCTCGAGATTATTCCTCGTCGCCCTCTTTATAGGCGTCTCGCCCCGCCGCCGAATCACCCGGAAGGGATCCCCCTCCTTCCTCTTCGGAAGAGGCCTGGATAACGCCAGAGCTGCGCACCGAAGATTGAGTCCGGAGGGTTCGATCGCTGTAGACCACCGGCTCTTCTAGCCCTCGGTCGCGCCCCACCTCGGCGTCCACGATAAATCCCCCGGATACAGCGGGATCATCATACGCAATCGGCGGCTCGGGCTCGGGCTCGGGCTCGGGCTCCGGTTCAGGCTCGGGCTCCGGTTCAGGCTCTGGTTCAGGCTCCGGTTCGGGCTCCGGTTCCGGCTCCGGTTCCGGTTCGGGCTCCGGCTCGGGCTCCGGTTCCGGTTCGGGCTCGGGCTCGGGCTCCGGTTCGGGCTCGGGCTCCTCACTCGTTGGCCAGACTGTGCGAATCGTGCGCTCGTCATCAACCGGGCTGTCGTTTTCTCCGGCCACCAACACTACGGTTCCAACTTCTGACGGATCGAAGAGGGTGCCGTCCAGGCCTTCCGGGTTGTAGTCGGAACCGAACCGCACAAGCTCGTCATCGCCCATATCCGCGACGGCCACGCCATTGATCATCGTCTCTGTATGATTGGGATCATCCGTCCATTCGCCCTCGCCGTCAGGGAGAACGCCAAGGTAGGTACGCCCGCCGGCGTCGAAAGCGACCACGCGGCCATTCGTATCGATGGTCGAGGCATCACGAAAGATGATGTCACCCCCGTCATCGGGGGATGCCACCAAAAAAATCCCGCCATCATCGGGCTCGGGCTCCATCATCAGCATCGCGAGGAGGACCGGTGGAGGATCCGCATCGTCATCGACACCCGTCAAAACAAGATCCGAACGCTCAATGCGCAGATCACCACCTGTTCCCGGATTGGTTTCAACGCTCATCGAGCGCCCGGCGCTCAAAGTGGAATCCGAAACAGACAAGGAGCCCGCGTGGGTGTTGACATCAAGATCGATTCCCGCCTGGATCTCGGAGTTGTCGATATGGATCGTAAAGCTCTCGGAAAGATCGGATAGATCCTGGGAGATCGTGATATCAGACTCCGTTCCGCTTGCTTCAATATGGCTGTCGCGAATGTGCACCCCCTGGAAGGTGGATTGGTAATCGGCCCCGGGGCGATCCGAACGGATTTCGATCAGGCTGTTGGTGGCCTTCAGGTGGGCGTTAAAAAGGTTCTGGTAACCATAAAGCCGGAACGCGCGCGTATAGGGGGTGGTATCAAAGTTTGGCGCATCCATCTCAATACGCCCCATAAGATGACCGCCCGTTTCACGCGGTGCGTAGATGGAAAGCGCGTCGGCAAAGCTGTTCTCGTAGAGAAGGTTGAAATTGACCACCTCCCCGGTGTGGATGATGGAGTGCATGACCCCTATGCCATTGGTACGGATCGTCATCTGCTGCTGGTTAGGAGCGCCATCCATTGCGCCTTCCACATCCGGCATCTGGAGGTGAAAATCGGCATCGACCCCCGCCTCGTTGCGCAGCTCAACCACGACCCCTGGGGCATTCCAGGATGCGTCAGTTTGGCCCGTTTGGCCGGTCATGAAGGGCAGCATCGCGCCGATGTCAGCCCCGGCCTCGAGATCGCTGGACTCGATCTCATCGGCATTGACGGAAGCGTGGATATCCGGGGCTGAGACACCATCCCCATCGAGCCCTTCAATCGTGACGCCCGATTCCACAGTGATCGGCGCACTATTGAGTTCAGCGTTCACGACCCCATCCCCCACAACAGGATCCGCGGACAGGCCGACGAAGTTGGACGGAAGGACGGCCTGGCCACCGATGTGCATCCCATTCGGGTTGATCAACGCCACCGAGGCGCTGGTGTCGTTAGTGAGCGTCCCCGCGATCTGCGAAAGCACACCCGTCTGATCGATATTGACCCAAATGCCCGGGGTACCCGCCGCCCCATCGGGGCTGAAGATCACTTCATTGCCGGCGTCGATATTAAAACCGTCCTGCCAGTCAATGGTGACGGCATCACGAACGCCCAGCGCACTGCCGCCCACCTGATCGGCAAGGATCTGGAGTTGCGAGTTGCTCAACTCGATGATCTGGCCATCGGATCCATTGATGAAAACGCCACCCCCGGGAAGCCCCGCCGACGCCCCGACGCTGGCCACTCCGAGGGCAATTCCCGCCGAAAGCGCACCCAAGCGGCGGAAACGCGATGGCGAAACTCCCACGCTTTCCGCCGCCGCGCCGGAGACCCCGGACGCCCGGCGGCCGCGCCGCCCGTCGATTTCCGAAACAGCCACCCAGGTGCCCAGAGCGGCGTTGAAGATGCTCTTGAAAATATGGTTCATGATTTTGAGATCCCTCTCGAAAGTCGATGCCGGCTCAGAAGCGGGCAACCAGGTTGAAGTTGACTCGACCATCCGAATCGGTGGTGTTGATGTTCTTCTCGTTAATCACCCAGGCGTAGCCGATTTCCCCGGAGAAATGCTCACCGAAACGAACCACGGTTCCGAGTTCTGCGCTCTCCACCGCCCGCCGCTCCCCGATCAGGGGGCGCCCGTTGCCAGCGTTGTACCCCACGAAAGGTCGGAAGCGGTTGTTCTCTGTATCGATCGCTGGCGTGAACAACCGAACCCCGGCGTACTGGCCCCTGGTGACCGAGGCAATCCCGGCCCGATAGCCATTGCCTCGATGCTGACCACCGACCACAAAGTCGCGCTGGTTCGGCAACGTACCGGAATTTTCTTGCGCCCCCGCATTGAAGGACCAGAGCCAGTCGCCCATCGGTTGGTTGGCCGTCAGATCCAACGCCAGGCGGGTCCATTGGGAATCGACCTCACGGCCGAGACCGAAGCCGGTCGTGCGGGACGTCAGGCCCTGTTCCAAAGAAGCGTCGAGTGTGAGCATCATCGGGTCAGCGCCTTCCCATTCGATGGAATGGTCCATTTCCGCGCCGGCCATCAGCGCCGTGGAATTCTGGGCGCCCTCAAGCGACACGATGCCGATATCGGTCTTCTGGCGGTAATGGGTCAAACTGACATAGGGCTCAACACCCTGAACAGGGTAGGACCAGCCGACCGAATACTGAGCGGTGTCGCTGTTCAGATCGAAGTCCTCGAGATCGCCGCCCTGTTTGGACTCCGAGTAGGCCGCCCGGGCCGAGAAGATACCCGCCGGGGTCGGACGCTGAGCGCTGAGCTGAAGCGCATCGTAGCGCCCATTTCGGGAATCGGAGGGGCTGATCGCGGCGACGCCCCGGGAATACCCGCCCCCCAAAATCCACCCGCCGTACCCGGTGCGAAAAACCCCGGAGAGAACATTCTCTCCCGTGTTGCGGCCACCGTAGGACGAGAGCATGGCCGCGAGAACCGTACGGTCGGCATCCCGGATTTCCGTATGCACAGGAAGAGCGCCATCCTCCACGCGGCCGTAACGAATGGCGGGCTCGCCGCCACGCGATTCAGCCGCCTGATCGATCAAGGGGAGTCGTTTCTGTGTGTCGGAGAGGGATTCGCCGATATAGCCCGCCAACGGCCCTGTCGCGTCGATGTCGGCCTGGCGGATCTCAATGATCCGCGCATCCGTATCCACATGAGCGTAGAGATCCAGCTCACCATCACGATGGAGCTGCTCGATCAGGGTGGTCAGTTCGCCTCGAGGATCCGGCGCCTCAATGCGATCCGGCGCCTCAACATGCGAGGGACTTTGAAGAACCCAGCCGGCATCGGCCATCACTGGTTGGGCCACCAGACCCACAGAACCGACCAATACGGAAAATACAGAGCGACGAAGAAACGTAGGGCGAAATTGCATACTGAATCCTTTCAGTTGGGCGCGCACAGTCCATCCGCACGAGGGATCCCCGTGGAGCGCATCAGAAGAAGAGATACATACAGAGGTCAGAATCCTTTCCGGTGTTCGACACAAATCCATTCGTGCCAAGAAATCGATGCGAGCAATGTCGCCAACCCAAAGGGTTGCATAGATCCAAGCCGGATTCAAAGGCCTTTTAGGCGGGGCTTGCCGGCGCCAAAAAGCACCGGTCATGCGAATTGACTGCTCTCCGCCCCGAAGGACGAAGATTTCCAATCAAAGGAGAGCGCGCTTCCTCCTCGGCCTGAACGCCGCGGTCTCCGCGCGAATTTGAAGATGAGGGTCACGGACGGCACCGTCGATCGATCCCTGTCACTTCATCACCGCATCACATCAGGCACCGGAAGTTTCGGGTATTTGGCCGAGGCGTCGAACGCTTCCGCCACGGCGGCGCCGATCTCGGCCACTCGGCCGCATTGCGCGTCGCGAAATGGGGGTGCAACGTATGCGTGAATCCTCGCGATCGCGCTCGAAGGGTGTTTGACAGGCGATAGAAGTTTGCGCAAGCATTAGCACCACTACCGCCAAGGACAGGCGAGACGGAAAAGGACTTCCATGCGCAACCGCAGGATCGTTCGCGCCCGACCGGGCCGAAGCAACCTTCAAATCCTGATTGGATCCGCCCTGCTTTTCGCAGGCAGCGGGTATGCGATTGCGTCCGACCCATTTTACCCGCCAAGCACCAACGACCCGGCGGTCGTCATGGCCGCGCCCAGTGAGCTGGAGCATCGAATCGAGCGCCTGGAAGCGCATCTGGAGGACCTCCGAGTGGTTCTTCAGGAATCGCGGGCGGCCGAGGAGGAACCACAGAACGGTCAGAACGCCTCGGCGAACATCCCCGCCGCCCTGAGCCAGATCCCCGCCGGTAGCAAGCTGGTAGGCAAAACCCAGCATCGCGCCTTCTATCGCAACGATACGGATGGCCGGCTGTACAGTGCCGAATATGATGGGGAGGCCAATTTCCCGTTTGTGATCCCCGGCGCCCAATCGAATGGCAGCGCACAAAAGGGGGACTCGGAATGAAGGGTCGTCTCCTGGCGACTTCGATCGCCCTCGCCCTTCTGTCCGGGTGTGCGGCAATGCCCCCCGACCGAGACCGGCTGCCGGACACGGACGCGCTCCAGGCGGATCGCCAACTGGAGTGGGCCGAGAAGCAGCAACCGGTCACGAAGGTTCGGGGTCGCGCCGGCATCGAGGTGAGCAACCGGTACCCGTTGACCGGCGCAGTGGCGGATACCGAGATTTCCTTGCGCTTTCCGCACAACGCCACCCTCACGGATCTGGTGGGCATCCTGAACGCCGAGGGTATCCCGGCAACGATTCGTCAGGGCGCGACCGATACGGAAGACGCCGGGGACTTCAGTGGCCAGCCGATTGGGCTTGCACAGTTCGATGGCACCGTGGGAGGGCTGGTGCGAGTGCTTCAGGAAGTCCGCGATGTCGCCGTTGAGTACCGCGGTGGGTACGTCGTGCTTCGACCCGACTCCCGGTACATCCTGAGCGCCCCGCAGAATGAAGACCTTGTCGAGCGCCTCGCTGCGCAGATCGAGGACCTCGGGGGTACCTCCGTCCGCGGTGAGCTGGATGCGGGCGTCATCACGTACCGCGCAACCCCGAACGCCCACGACGATATTGAGCAGTACATCGAGCGCGCGGCGCGCAACGCTGCGGTCGTGCACCTCCAGATGGCATTGATCGACGTGCGCCTGAATCGAGAGCGCCGGCAGGGGTTCAACTGGAACGAACTGGCCATCCAGTTGGGCGATCTGGTGAATACCGACCTGGACGTGACTGGGAACGCCACAAGCCTGACCCGCCAGGGGATCTCGTTCAGTCGCGAGATCCCCGGGCTCAGTATTGGCGCCGTCGTAAACGCGCTGTCCGAATACGGCGATGCGAGAACCGAACAAGACATCACCCTGACTACCCTGGCGGGTGCTGAGGTCGAGATTCGATCAGGCAACCAGGTGCCCTTTGTCGGCGAGGTCACCTCGACGGCCGTGCGCGATACGGGGTCGACGACCGGCGCCACCGTTGAGGTCCAGCAAACCGGTTTGAATGTCTCGATCGTCCCGCGGTACGACGCATCCACCGATCTGGTGACATCGAGGATCGAGATGGACCTGACGGATGTCGTGCAAATGCGGGAGTTCGATGTGGGTGTTGATGGCGCCACCCTCACCTCCCCCGAGCTGCAAGATCTCGCATTCACCAATATCTCCCGGTTGCGACCGGGTGAGGCAACGCTGATCGGCGGGGTCGCCTACGATCAGGTCGACAAGAACTACACCTCCCTTGCAGGGCTTGAGGACAAAGCAGCCGGTTCGGAGCGTATCAGCACGGATCGCCACGCCATGTTCATTCTCCTGCGCCCGACCGTCACCGTGTTCCTCGACGAGAGCGATGAAGACTTCGAGGAAGTCGTACAGGACGATCGCATCGTCGCCCCGGGGCCGGCGACCGCATGCGACCCAGACGCGGTAGCGGTATCCGAGGACGAAAACATCGTGGACATCCGCGCGGTGTACTTCGAGCCGGATACGGATCGACTCCAGAGCCCCTCCCTGCGATATCTCACGGGAATTGCCGACGAGATTCAGGCGGAACCCCGACATCGATACGTGCTGGCGGGATACCACGATACCGGCCCGCGTGGAACCGCGGACGGCGCACTGGCGGAGCAGCGGGCGGAGCAGGCGCTGCGGACACTCGGGAGCCACGGAGCGCCCTTGGGTCAGGTGGAAACACTGGCGGTTGGCGCGTGCGGGCTGCCGAATGAAGTCTCGGCCGAAGATCGGCGCGTGGAGATCTGGCAGATCGCGCCATCGAGCGAGTCAGGGGGCGTGCAGTGAGCCTCCCGAACTTCATCATCGTAGGAACGCTGGGCGGCGTAAGCCGCAAGGACGCATGGGCCTATGTCCGAGGGTTGGCGGAGCGTCAGTGCAGCTCCCTCGAGGCCACCTGGATCAACATCACCAAGCATGAAGGCGGCTTCGCCTACGAGATTCAGGAGGCTGGCGGTCGATCGGTCCTGAAAGAGGTGATCGGACGGATGTGCAACGACGCGGCCATTGCGATTCCGCTTGCCGGGGATCGCTGGGCGGAGGTGCATCAGGAAGACGGAGAAGTCTTCTCCCTGATCGTGGAGGTGCCCACCGAGAATGCCGAACGCATCGAATACAGCCAGGCCGGCGCGTCCGACATGACGCCCTATTACAACGATGGGCGTGTCATCGCGACCCTCGGGCTGGCAGCCACGGGTGTCGGCGGCGCCGCGCTCCTGTCGGCTCTCGCCGTCTACGTGATGACGCTGACAGCCCCCGTTTCCGAGCATGCCGGTGCCCACATCGAATTGCCCATCGAGGCCCTGCAACACCATCAGAAAGCCCTTGGGCCCGGTGAATACATCCGTGAGTTCCGGTTCGAGTCGGGGCGCTATGCGGTCGACACGCACACCCCGGAAGCCAGCACCGACGCCGAGTTCCACCGCCAACTGTCGAGCTTGGAGGGGATGCTGTGAAGGTTCATCAGCGCCGGAATGTCGTGCTGGGGGTGTTGTTCGGCGCCATGGGGATAGTGATGACCGGGGGCGCTGCGACGGTTGCAGCAATGAGCGTGATCACGCCACCCGAGACCAATGCCGACCGGGCCCAGCAAGCCTGTGAAGAACAAGCGAAGGCACTGAAATTCAGCGTCCATAAAACCCAAAAGGATCTATATCTCGAAGCCAGTGACAACGAAAGCCCCATGGTGTATGTGGCGCGTTTGTCTGTGCTTCAAGGATTCTGCTCTGCGCACCAACTTCAATCCATGTGCGCCGGGGAGAAGTGTGGGGATCGGGGATTCGAAGCCCGATTGTCACAAGTAAAAGATTCGGAATAATCCGGATCGTCTTTTAACCACTGAAAAGGACTTTTCAATATGTTCAGTCTTATTATTACCATCATCTCCATCGCCCTGGTTGCCGCCCTGGCCGTGGCTACCCTTTATTTTGGGGGTTCTGCCTTTACAGAGGGCACCACGCAGGCCAACGCCTCGGGTGTGATCAACCAGGCCCAGCAGATTGGTGGTGCGTCCACCCTGTACACCGTGCGCAATGCGGGCGATCACCCCGAAGACGTGGAAATCCTGGCGACGGAGGATTACCTGTCCAGCATCCCGGCTCTGGCGGCCAACATCGGTGGCTCCTGGGCGATGGGTGACGAAGGCTTCGTTTCCAATGTGATCCTGAGCGAAGCGGTCTGTGGCGCCATCAACGTGGAAGCCGGCGACCCGAACGGTGACGGCACCGTGTCGGGCGACTTCGACTCCACCGCCGGTTCGATGGACCTCGGCGGCATGCCGTACGGCTGCGACTGGGATGGCGGCGAAGACGAGGGCGCCTTCCTGTACGGCTACTAAGTCGAAGGGACGGTAACCCATGGAACGGCTGACACGCTTCATTACGGTTTTCGACTTTGGTGCAGCCGGCCTGGCGCTGGCCGTGGGGATGTACTTCCTCACGGTCGGCCAAGGGTCGACCGCAGCCTGGTGGCTGGCCGGAGGCGTGCTCGGCCTTTTAGTGGCGTGGTTACGCCCAGCGGTCCGAGTCCAGCGCGCGATGCAAAGGTTTCTGGTCCGCAGGGCGTAGGCATTTCACCCCCCCGATTGCAACCACATCGGGGCTGTAACAAGAGGATTTTACGATGTTCAACCTCATTATTGTCATCATATCGATTTCATTGGTGGCTGCGCTGGCCATCGCCACGCTCTTTTACGGAGGAAGCGTGTTCTCCAATGAAAGCGCAAACGCCGAGTCCTCGCGAATTCTGAACGAGGCGAACCAGATTGTATCAGCGGTCAACCTGCGCTCGATTCGGGATAAATCGCCCATTGAAAACCTGGAGGAAGATCTGATTCCGCGCTATATCCAGGTAATCCCGGAAGGTTGGGATATCGACGTCGAAGAAGGCAGCGTATCCCTTGATGGGAGCCTTGTGAGTATTAAGGCTTGCGAGCTGGTCAATGAAAGGCAGGGTGCGACGCGGGACGAGTTCGGCATCGCAGAGGAAGATCCGCTGATTCCAGTATGCACGGACGCCGCTGAATCGAAATATCAGGCGCTTTGCTGCAACTCGGGCACCTAATCAGGCCGAGCTTCCGGGCAAAAGGCGGAAACGATGCGGATTGGGGATCATCTCGTTGAAAAGGGGTTGTTGGCGAAGGGGCGCCTGGATGCCGCCCTGATGGAACAGTCGGTAACCGGGGAGCACTTGGGGAAGATCCTGGTGCGCAACGGGTTCATCCGCCAGGACACCCTCGTGGAAACCCTTCGGCATACCAATCCGGGAATGCTGATGCGGGAGTCCACGCTGATGCCCGGCCTTCCGGCCAGCGTCCTGGCCGAGACCCGGAGCATGATCGTCGCGGAACTCCCGGATACCGTGTATGTGGCCACCCTGAAACCAAAGGGTATGACGCGGCGGCGGTTGCGGCCCTATATGGGCGGGCGGGATATCCAATTCGTACCCGCATCGCCGCAGCGAGTGGACGATTACCTGGAAAAAGCCCAGCGAGCCAACGCCAACGATGGCGGGATGCTGGAATGGATGCTCCGGAAAGCCCTGGACAACAACGCATCCGACCTGCACATCATGCCGCGGATGCACAGCTACACCGTGCTCTCTCGCCAGATGGGTGTCCGTGAGCTGATGCACGAAGGCACCATGGACGAGTACAACAGCCTCACGGCGCAGATCAAGGACCGTGCGCGCATGGATATGGCGGAGCGGCGGATCCCGCAGGATGGAGGCTTTTCCGTCGAGCACAACGGCCGGATTGTTGATCTGCGCGTCGCGACGGTTCCGACCACGGAAGGTGAGACGATCATTATCCGTCTGCTCGATCCCGATCGAGTCAATCCGGTACTTGATCATCTAGGGATCACCCGTATCAATGAATTCCGAAAGGCCATGTCCCGCGCAGAAGGGCTCTGCCTGATCTGCGGACCTACCGGCTCCGGGAAGACCACCACGCTCAACGCGGCCGTCCGCGAGATGGAGGTCCTGGAGCGTGCGATCTACTCCGTCGAGGATCCAGTGGAATATCGGATCCCGTATGTCGGACAAGTCGCGACCAATGACTCAGTGGGGCTGGATTTTGCGCGCGCCGTCCGCGCCTTCATGCGCTCGGATCCGGATGTCATTCTCGTCGGTGAGATCCGTGACCTGGAAACGGCCCGCAACGCGGTCAAGGCGGCCGAAACCGGCCACCTGGTCATGGGGACCCTGCACACCTCCTCGGTTCGGGGCGCCATTGGCCGCCTTCGGGATATCGGGGTAGAACCGCATGAGCTGCGCTACCTGCTGCGCGGCGTCATGGCACAACGCCTGGTTCGGACCGTTTGCAACGAGTGCAATGGGGCCGGTTGCGATGCGTGCGGAAACAAGCGTTATGCGGGACGCAGCATCGTGTCGGAGGTGGCCTACCTTCCCGACGAAGAATCCGTGGATCGCGTGATCGCCGGAGAATGCTGGTGGCCATCGATGATCGACGATGTGCGCGTGAAACTCGAGGAAGGACTGACGGACCTGCAAGAGGTCCGTCGCGTATTCGGGGCGGAATTCAAGGCCGAGCCGGATGCCATGAAAGAAACCGCCTGAGACGGCGGGATAAAAATCCGCCGTCACGACGGACGTGACGGGCTCTGAATAACCCAAGGGATTGGTATGGCCACATTCGCCGCACGCATCAAGAACGGCTCCAAAATCCAGACCGTAGAGGTCCATGCGACGAGTGCGGAGGATGCCCGCCTACAGGCGCAGCGTCAGGGGCACGTCATGTCCGTGAAACGACGCTGGTCCTTGTCGACAGCGGCGACACTGGGCCGGGGCGATCGCGCCATGCTGTTTCAGCGTCTGGCGGCCATGATCGGCTCACGGGTCGGGACCGGCGAAGCACTTCGGCTACTCCACGATACCTTCCGAGGCCGCATCAGTCGCGTGGCGGGCCAGCTTCGCCAGCGGATTGAGAACGGGGATTCTCTGGTGGGTGCGATGGAGGCTGTGGGGCCCGCCGCCTTTCCAGAATCCACGCTGGCCATCATCCGAACCGGCTCGCAGGCTGGCAATATGGCCGCCGCCCTCAAGGAAGCCGTTCGGTTTGAACAGGAAAACGAAGCGATCAAGAAGGAGTCCGCCAAGGGGTTGATGCCAACCCTCGGCGGTTTTGCAGCGGGTGTGATGACCCTTCTGGGGACGACGCTCTACGTCGTGCCCGAAATGGAAGCCTCCCCTATGGTGCAACAGATGGGTGCGGGACAGCTCCCCTGGGTCACGCTCACCTCCAACATTCTCACCTGGGTCGCGGCCATTTCGACCTTCTTCGTGGTGCTCGCCCTGGTCCTGACCAAGGTGATGCGTCCCATTATCCCGGCCGCCGTGGATCGTCTGATTATTCGGATCCCGTTCTTCAAGGATGTGGTCCTCGCCCGCAAGAACTACATTGCCTTCTACGGGCTGGCGATCCTGCTGCGCTCCGGTCTTCGGGTTGAAGAAGCGCTGCGGCTATCCCGCGACAGCGCCGAGCGAGGCCAGACCAAGAATGACTTCGCCGCCGCCCTTCAGGCCGTCCGCGATGGCCGGCCATGGCCCAACGCCATGACCAGTCTCCATCCAACGGACCAGGCGGCCCTCGGGACCTCGCAGGATCGAAGTCAGGTAGCAGACTCCGTCGAAGCCATAGCAACCCAGTACCGCGATATCTATCGCATTCGGGTAGAACAGCTTATGCCCACGGCCCAACTGGGTGCTGCGCTCTTCCTGACGGCGTCCGGTGTGGTGCTGTTTGGAGCGGTCATTCTGCCGCTGCTTCAGATGACCGAAGCCGCGATGGGGGGCATGTGATCAATCTCATCCTGGTGGTGATGGCCCTGCTCCTGGGGGCGATTGCGCTCACGGCCGCGATCAAATACATCCCCGTGGACAGCGAAATTCGAGCCTCGACGGTTGATGCCGTGGTGGCGCAGATTGACGTGCTGGAAAAAGGGGTGAATGGATACCTCAACGAGGTTCGAAACCCCGCGACCGGAAGCGTGGATCTTGGGCCCACCCGTGACACCTTGATGGATGATCTCTCCCCCGAATATGTCTTCGCCCCACGCGCGCCTGGAAACGGAGAATGGACAGCGGGTGTGGGCGCCTATCTTGGACGCGATGCGATCTGGGTTTGCCTCAACCCCCCGAAATCTGGATGGGCCGGATCGGTCCAGGCCGGTATCAACGATGCCGTTCAGCGCGCTCTACCAGACAAGGCGACGATTCAGGCGGATACCTGTGGGGCCGATACCAATGTCGCGGAGGGGGCCTACCTCACCTACTGGTTCGCGGCGCACCAGGTTTCGTATCCGGGCACTGCGGTGGAGTTTGTCGACGCGCCGAACCCATCCGAGTCCACGCTGTATGACGAAAACCGCGTGGTGCGGATTCGTCTCAATGTGGATGCGGAAATCGAAATGAACTCCAACCAGGATCCAGCCGGTGGTGTAACGGCTCGGATTGAGCTGCGGGAACCGGGAGGTTCCTGGGTCACGGCAGATCGCTGGCAAATGGAGGTCGAGCAAGCGCTTCCGGCGCTGGCGGTCACGGGTACGACGGCCTCCGGAGAAGACATCACCGGGGGAACAGAAACCCCGCAAGGAGGGGTGCGTCTGCGCCGCAATGCTGCTCTGGAGGCGGTGATCCCCGCAGGCTGGGAGATGCGGACTATCACGGAGGTCCCTGGAAACCACGCCAACGTGACCATCGGTCCGGGCCAACTCCAGCGGTTCTGGTAGGTTAAAGCCATGGTCAACCTGATTATTGTGGTCATGGCCTTGATGCTGGGGGCGGTCGCCATAACCCTCACGGTCAACTATATCCCCGCCGATCAACAAGTCCGCGTCGAGGTCGAGGAACTCGCCGGTGAGCGTTTCGACAAGATGAACGCCGGCGTGGCGCGCTTTCTCGAGCAATCCCGAGACCCGTCAACCGGCTCGATCAACCTGGTGGTTCCTCGAAACGACATCCGAGACGATCTGACCGCCGAGGCGCTCTTCCTGCCGCGCCCGATTGGCGAAGGTGAGTGGAGAGTCGGAACCGCCACGTACGAGGGCCGTGACGCCGTATGGGTGTGCCTCGCCCCACCCGCGAGCGGATGGAGTGAAAGTGCCGCTCAAGGGCTGCTCGATAATGCGCGCAAGGCGCCGGAGCGAGCCCGTATCGAGGGTTCGGACTGTGCCGCAGCGACCCATGAGCCCGGCGGCGGATACTGGACGCACTGGACGTTTGTTGAGCCATTCGAGCGTGTAGTCGCGGAATGGATCGAGGTGGCACCACCGGCCGCGGGTGAAAGTATCCAGGTCAGTTCAAGCCAGGGCACGCATGTCCGGTACCCCTTCACGGTCGCCTATCAGGCGGAATTGGGGGATGGAGCCTCCAGTATGACCGCAACCCTCGAGGTCAGTCAGGACGATGTCACATGGGAATCGGTCGACCAGTGGATGGGCGCGTTGGAAGCGGATGTCACGATGACCGTGGACGGGCAGACCGAAGCCGCGGATGGCTACCTCCGCTCGGATCGAGCCGGCGTCCTCGAAGGTTGGATTCCGGCAGGCGCTGCTCTTCGAATTACACTGGAAAGCCAGGGGTCGGCGGTCATCGATTTTGATGACGGCCTGATGCGGGTGCAGTAGTCGCCATGGGGAATCTCTTTCTGGTGGTGATGGCGACGCTGATTGCCATGATTGCGCTGGTGGCGGCGCTGACGTTCGTCCCGGCTGAGCAGAAAGCCCGCGTCGCGATCCATGAACAGCTTATGAGCGAAGTCGACCAGATGCATGCGGCGATGACGGCCTATCTGGAATGGCAGCGGGATCCGGCCACCGGGGCGATCGATTTCAGTGAACTGGAAAGCGCTGGGATCGACGCGCTGAAGAATAGTGCCGTAATGGTATCCCCTGGCGTTGGTGGTGCGACATGGAGCGCGGGGGTTGCGTACAAGGGTCAGATCGCGGAGCCCTGGCTATGCCTGGAGGTACCAAGCAATGAGTGGTCGAGCGCCGCCTCCGCCGCGATTGAGGATACCCGTGCCCGGCGCGCTGAAGGGAGTCTGGAGAAGACGCTGAATTGCGGTGACGAATCACCGGAAGACACCGCCGTGAACTGGACCTACTGGCCCTACCGGGACCTCACTCAAGGTCCAAGATTTAATGTCGTGCCGATGGAGGCGCCCACGATTGGAGCAACCATTGTCCCCCCGAATGCCGACCGCGGCGTGCTAGTGCAGCACGGAATCGAGGTTGAACTCGAAACTCTGTCGGAGAACGAGGGATCCACAACCGTTGAGGTTCGTCTGGAGGCGCGCGACCATCAAGGCACCTGGTCCGTACGGGATCGATGGACGGCCCGGTTTGAAGGGTATATCGAGCCCTTTACGATCGAAGATGGTGGGTTCATTCCTCCCGGCCAGGGTGGAACGCCTCCCGGCCAGGGCGGAACACCTCCCGGCCAGGGCGGAACACCTCCCGGGCAGGGCGGAACACCTCCCGGGCAGGGCGGAACACCTCCCGGGCAGGGCGGAACGCCTCCCGGACAGGGCGGAACGCCTCCCGGCCAGGGCGGAACGCCGCCGGGTCAAACCAGAAACACCCCGGATTCAAGGTTGATCCGTGTGGCGGCCGCTATGCTCGGGATTGCCGAGGCCCAGGCACAGGATGTGGTCACCGTGACGCCAAACGGGCCGATGCGTGAACGGATTAGCGGGAAAGTCCAGGCCTATCTCGCGCCCGGCGAGGTGTACCGGGTCGAGGTGGAAACGATTGGCGTTGCGCAAGTAGAACTGCAAGCGGGCATCGCCCGGGTGGATGACTAACCGATGTTCCAACTCCTGATTACGGTCCTGAGTATCGCGCTAACAGCGGGCTTGGCGTTTGCGACCGTCAATTACACCAATATCGGCGCCCTTTCGGGGGGGAAGGAAGCCGAGCAGGTGAAACGGGGATTTGAAGCCTTCGCGGAGGCCTCGGACACCATGGCTCGGTTAGGCTTCGATGCGCCGACCACGCTCGCCCAGTTTGAGGATCGGGTCCGGATGTCGCGCCCTCTACTCCCAAGGGGTGGCGAGTGGATATTGGAGGCCAATGGGGATTTCGAGGGGTTGGAGGTAACGCGCCTGTGCGCAGTATTCCCTGAACCCTCTGAGCGCCTTCTCATCCGGGCGGAGAAAGCATTCCCGGCCGCCGCCGTTCAACGCGGAGCAACCTGCTCGGATGAAACAACCGCCACTGAAGACGAAGCGCTGGGCGTTGTGATCTGGGTGGGGAATCGCCCCGTTCGGATCTAATCAGAGATCCCGATAACCTTCTACCACCGGGAGCTTCATGGAGAGGCGCCGCTCGACCTCTTGCAGCCGGTTGAGCTGTACTCGGCGAACGCGATAGCCGCGGGAAAGCAGGCCATCCAGATGGATCCTGTTGTACAGGAACATGAAGATCGCGCCACTCATCCCCCAGCTAAGAATGTACAACGCGAACATGAGCCACCCCCACTTCCAATCCCGTCGGAAGAAGGCTGGGAAAAACCCAAAAAACAGCGTCGTCCAGGAAAACCCTACTGGGACCGTCCTGAGATCGAGTGTGTCCGGGTGCTCCAGCGTTATATGGTCAAAGGCCATGGGTTCGAGTCCAGAAATAGAAGAAGAATTAGAGTGAACCCAATTTCTGGGCAATCTCTTCGTTTGTGGTGACGCCATCGTTTACAAGGCTTTGGGCATCCTCTTCCATTGAAGACCACCATCGCTCCCCACCCAATGCCCGCTGCACACTCTCATCGCCGGAAAAGGTTGCCACCTCGGCGATGAGGGTCCGGCCGGCATACCCTTCCTGGCGGCAGGCCGCACAGCCCTGTCCTTCACAGGCCGGGCATAGGGTTCGGACGAGCTTCTGGGCGAGCATCGACCGCAAAAGGCCGGAGAAATCCTCCAGCGGAACGCCGAGGTCCCGTATCCGGGCGATACCCCCAACCGGTGAGTCCGAGTGGATCGTCCCGAACACCATGTGCCCGGTTTCCGCTGCCTGGACCGCGAGCTTGGCGGTTTCGTAATCGCGGATTTCACCCACCACGATGACGTCGGGGTCGGAACGCATGAAGCCACGCAAGGCCCGGGGGAAGTCGAGCCCGCGCCCGCTGTTGGTTTCAACCTGACCAACGAACGAAAGGCGATGCTCCACCGGATCCTCAACGGTCTGGATCGACTGCCCAAAACGATCGAGCTTCCGGATGGTGGCGTTGAGCGTGGTCGATTTTCCCGAGCCGGTGGCGCCACAGACCAGACAGATGCCATGTGGCTGGGTAGCGGCCTTCATCCAGGGATCGATGTGTCTCAAGCCCAATGCTTCCAGGTCTGGTTGCGCGGCCTCTGGATCCAGCACGCGGATGACGAGGCGTTCCCCATCCGATTCCGGTAGGGTGGCCACACGAAAGTCCACTGAGCGCTCCAGAAGGGCCATACGGAAAGCGCCATCTTGCGGGAGCGCGGTCTCGGCCATGTCGACTCGCGCTCGATCCTTGGCTTGAGCCACCAGGCGCTTCCCATCCTCATGATCGAGATCTCGCAGGATCCGGCGAACGCCGAGGTATCGATGCATCAGGCTGTACGCGGCGGGCTTGGGTACAAGATGCACATCTGAAACGCTAGCCATGACGGCTTCTCGCAGGACGCGATCCAGCTCCGTCTCGGCCGAATACGAGGCCAGTCGGTCCATGTGGTGTTCGAAGATCGCAGGGTCATAGTCCATCCACTCGAACACCCGACCCTCAAAGTAGGGGCGAAGCTGATTTTCCACATACCAGCGGGGGCTTGGTGATGCGAGAAGGACGCGCCTGGACGTCTCGCCCAGAATCATTACGCGCAACCGGTGCAGAAGGTCCGGGGTCACGCGGTCGGTCTCGACCGGCTCCGATAGAACTTCGGGGTTAGCGGTATCCGCGAGCGTGGCAATGAGCTGTTTGCGTGTCACGAACCCGTTGCGCACCAGGATCGCCCCCAGACGCTCGCCGGTCAGGCGCTGTTCATGGAGCGCCGCGTCCAGGGCCCCGCTCGTTAGGAGTTGACGCTCAATCAGCAGTTCGCCGATCGGGCGTACAGGGGTTAGGTTATCCATGCTTGGCTTAACTCATCCTTGATTGAGATGCGTACCGTTATTGGCAAACATCGGCCTGTGTGGCGTAATTCGTGTTGTCGTCGAATTTCGCCGCCGCCGAGGTTTCGCACAGCGCCCCGCCCTGAATCGGCACGAAGCCTTCGCGTTCGTGGATGCCGGCATCGAAGCGGATGGTCGTGCTGTCCCCAAGGGTCTGGAGGTTCGACAGCGGCGACAGGTCCGCCAGGCGGGGGTTGTTGTGGAGGTAGAAGTTTCTGCCCACCTCATTCAGATTGCCCAGCGCCGAGATGTCCACCAGATCGTTGCTGTAGAGGGCGAAGTCTTGCCCCACGGAGGTCAGCGACCCAAGACCATCCAGTGTCTCCAGATCGTTTCCGTAGAGGCGAAAGTGGCTCCCCACCTCACGCAGGCTTCGCAGACCCTGAACACTGGTCAGGTTGTTGCTGTGGAGCTGGAATTGGCTTCCCACGTGCCGGAGGCTGGCCAGCCCCTCCACATCGGTCAGGTTGTTGCTGTTGAGGTGAAGCACCCGGGTCCGATTTTCGCTCGGGAAGTACCCCTCATAGGCCTCGCAGCCTTCGCCCATCGGCAGGCAGTCCAGACCGGCATAGAGAGGTGACCGTTTCATGGGAATGCTCCGGGGAATCGATAGGAGTAACTAAAAAGGTGAGATCGAGGGGATTAAGACGCTGTACCCTCGTCCGCCCGCATAAAAACGAGCGGACGCCTCCGGGTCGGTCAGGTAGTAAGCGCCCCAAAGCTCATGGGTTCGGGGCTCTCCACGGAAAGCAGGGAAGCAATAGGTTTGGCCGGGAACGAGCACAACATCGGGAGCTTCCGGGATCTGTCCCGGGCAGGTGCCCTCGAGAGTCGATGCGCCGGAGACCATCAGGCGTTCGGCCTGATCGGTGTTCTGCCATTCAGCCCGCCAGACCCAATACCCGCGATCCTCGGCAGGGACGGGGCGAGAGCGAAAACGAAGGTCATGACGATCCTCATGCCGGATGCACAACAATCCCGCCCCCCCTGGGTCCGTATCGAAAACCCCGTCCGCGCTGTATGCGGAACAAAGATCCCCATCGACACCCCGGGCTTCGATCGCAATCGGCCCCAGCCGCCAATCCGCACCGATGGTCTCCAGGGGCTCGGGGATCGCCCGCAACGCCCCTCTGGAAACCAGATCCGGAAGACGTGAGGACTCAGGAGCAAACGACCAGGCCATCTCGACCTGCCGCAGCGCATCGAGTAAATCAGGGTCCAGTGTGACGACAGAGGATGGTGTCGATGCATCAAGACCGACGCCCAAGTCGAGGGCGGATTTACTCTGCCCCGCTACCATACCCGCGCCCAGCAACAGGGCCAGGGTGATGGAGAATGGAAGGCGAGAACGATCGAACGTCACGGCGCGTACCGGAGCGTGAGATTCGGTGAGGCCGCGCAGCCCTCACCGATGCACAGGGATTCGAGCTGGTACCCCCGGCAACCCTGCAATGTAGCTTCAAAAAGCGGCACGAGCGGCTCGACCGGGCCGCCCGGATGAGTTAGAAGCATCTGCGTGCCCTCGGGGGCAGCATGAAATCCCATGCGCGCCGCGTGTTGCTCGCACAAGGGGGCCGCTACGTCCAGAGATTGCTCGAGGGTCACGACACGCCCCTGATCCGGCGCCGCGATTACCCATCCGGCCGAGAAAAAAGCCAACCCTGAAACGATCGCGAAAACCACTGCCAGGATCCGCAACAGGCCGTGCGGGAGCGCACGGAAGTCGCGCACCCAGCGAGACAGCGTCGACGTCAGTTTGAGGCTGGAGACCATGTCCATTCACCATCTTCATATCGCAGGGTTTCTACGTCGCCACCGTTCAAAGGGACCACCTGGTGTGACCAGACTGACCAGATCGCAGTATCCGCAGGAGGCAGAATCGAGATCGGATCCGGGACCGGACGATGGGCGATCGCCAAAAGCAGCAGCAGTGCACCAAGAAACATGGCCCCACCCGTCATCAGCAGGAGGGGGACCTCCGGCTTCGGGTCCACGCAATTCATCGACCCGGTGGGGCGCAAGATCGTACCGGGGGCATCCCCGGGGGCGACGGCCAGCGTGCGTGCGGCCGTATCGCCCAGCTCGACGATTAGGGAAGACTCGGAGCCAGGGATGACGCCCTGCCCTTCCCCGCTCTCGCGATAAAGCGCAATCAGCGGATCCAGCCACCCTTTGCCGCCCCCTCCGTCATGCACTTCGACAAGGAAGACACCCTCCCCCCAGGGCCGAGCACACCAGAAACCTTGAACTGATCCACGTTCTCGCAACCACGATTCCGCGTAACGCTTAACATCGCGCTCCGAACCCTGGATGGTGGACACAAGGGCTGATTTGGGGATCGATCCACGCTCGGGAACGGCCGCCCTGATTTCAGGTTGGGTTTGTTCCACCGCCACGCTTACGCCGCCTTGGGAGTGAACTTGGAAAGACGCTTCAAATCCATTCCGCCTTCAGCTTCACGGGATTCGAAGAAGGCAATCACGGAGGGTGCGTTCTGCACGATCCAGTCCGCGATCTTCTTGCTTGAACGCTCGCCGGCCTGCTGCCAGGCCTTCCGACTGGAGGCCAGCCGGGATTTCTTGTTATTCGGGAGCGACAGGAGTGCGAACGTCGGACGCTGACCTTTTTCGACAGCCTCAGCCATCTCCGCGATCCAATCCTCGAAGGACTCCTGGGAAAGGATTCGTTCAGCGTGCTCCAGTGGGGCCCGATCAATGTCCGCGGGGAAATCCGGATCATGGAGAGCGGCGTGAACAACCAGGGGGGCAATTCGGCGCGCGAGCTTCGGCCCCTTCTTTCGATTCTGGAGAATCTGAATATGCTCGGACCGAGAGACCGGGATGGGCTGGCCCAAAGACTCAGCGGCGGCGCCAGCCTCCAAAAGACTGGCGCGCGCGTAGACGAAATCGAGAACGGGGTGTTGGCTATCCATAGCAGTCAATCCTTGACAGAAAACAGGGGGCGACCGTCAAGGATGCAGCGTTCAGGAAGATAGACCGTTGATGATCGACTTCCCGGGCAACCCCTCCAAGGGGTTATTGGGCGTAGGCATCCTTGCGGCCCGAGCACGCTCAGAGCGTGACTAGCGATGATCGTACCGGAAAAAAACAGGCGGCTCAAAGCACCTTCAAAAATGGGTTTTGGTGGATGTTCACGAAAGACCTAGAATGACCGCGACTCACCCAATCCATGGCTGGAGAAGGGGGAATCGGCCAGCACAAAAGAAAGGACTCAACGATGCGTCAGAGTGACAATAGGGATCAGGATGGACCGGACGGTTCAGGATTCGAAGGAATAAAGAACCGGCTGGGCATCTTTATCGACCCCCTTAGTCATGACAAAGGCCTGACGCGCGCAAGAACCCGCGAGGCCTTTTGGAGGATCCGGCTCTTGATGGCCGTATTCGGATTCGTGCTGCTGGGGTGGATTGTTATTGATGTGTATACCCTGCCTCCGGAGACGGCGGCCTTGCTCGCGATCGGCCGATTGGCGGCCGGTGGGGCGTTGATCGCCCTCGCCCTGTACGCCCCGAGACCGCGGAAAGCGAACCAGATCTGGATCAATGGCGGGTTACTGATTGCGACGGTGAGCGCGTTCTATGCGTATGCGGTCATGATCCTGGCGAGCCAGCCCGCCGGCGCAATACCCGAGATGATCATCGTGGCCTACACCTTAATCCCTCTGGTGATGATCGCGGCCTTGGCGATGTTCCCGCTAACCGTCCTCGAGGTGGCCGTCGGTGCCATCTTGCCCTTCGGGCTCATGCTGGTGACCGCAGTCACGCTTCCGGGCGGGGAGAGCTGGATTGCAGCGATCGGGCTGGGTGACCGGGTGTTGTTTATGCTCGCGTTACTGTCGGTCGTGATGCTTTCGGCCGGATCCCAGATTCAATTCATGAACCGCGTCGTCTACGAGCTGGAACACGACGCATTGACGGGGTGTTTGACCCGGCGCGCGGGAGAGACACGACTCGCTGAAGAGATTCGGGGCCGTGAAACCAGTGTGGTGATTCTGTTTCTGGATCTCGATAAGTTCTCCGAAGTCAACAACAACTTTGGTCATGAGTGCGGCGACGAAATCCTGTGCAATACGGCCGCCCAACTGATGCATAACCTCCGCGGAACGGATTCAGTGGTGCGCTGGGGCGGTGAAGAATTCCTGATCATCCTCCCCGGCGCGGGTCGTAGCGGGGTGATTTCGGTGCTGAATCGACTGGCATACCAGAATGGCCTGGGCCTGAGGCCTGATGGCGGCCAGATCACGGCCAGTGTCGGGGTGGCTGTCTACCCCGACGAGGCCCTCGACTGGAGGGAGCTGGTGAAGATCGCGGACCAACGGATGTATCGGGCAAAACAAGCCGGCGGGAATGCGGTATTCCCAAGCCTGAACGACCCAGACGTCATTATCCCGCCAACGGGTCATCAGGTGGAGTCGCTCAGCGCCTGCGTTCAGTTGGAAAACAAAGCCGCGGTGTAACGGATCCCCGCCCGCGAGGGCGGGGAATATCGATCTCACGGCCGCCCCAAAAGCTCTTGCGGCGTGAGCCAGTAGCGGCGCCCAGTCTTCAGGCTTCGCCCGCCCTTTTGAACGATGACCTGGGCGGCGGGTTGGCCGCTTCGCGCATCAATCCGCATGGGCCCAAAGAAGGATACCCGGGCACCGTCGGGGGTGTTCACCTCGCAGCCGCGGCGCATTCCCCGCTCATCCGTCATCGACTCGAATTCCGGATAGGCCTCAAACTGCCGCCGCGCCGCGTCCGCCTCCAACTGACGCTGACCCTTCTTCTGGGTCTTGCGTGCGTTGTGCTGCTTCTTCGCCACATCCACTGGCGCTTCAATGCGGGAGAAGATCTCCCGGTCGATGGGCTCGAGGAGTGCATCCTGATCGGCGCTGTTCGATCGAACCATGAACACTTCACCATCACGGCGTTCGAGCAACCAGGATGCACCACATCCCCGCGCATTCGTGACGCCATGGCAAAACGCGTAGTCATCTTCCCAATCCAAGACAGTCCCGCAATCCGGACAGCAAACCGCCGGGATTAAGGACGTCATATCGAAGGCCTCGGCCGGGCCCAGATAGATCTCGGACACCCAGCGGACCGCATGGGTGGAGATCGACTCCAGTACGCGGTCCACGGGGAGCTGTCGAGCGTCCCGCTCGATCACGAGCGCCTGCACTTCGAGCGCCGGGAGCATAGACTTCACCTGGCGAACATCCCCGCCGGACTGCACCAGCAAGCTGCGCGCGTCCTGCGCATAGAGCGAAGGCAAATGCTTCATGAGGCGATCAAACGCTTCTCCAGGGTTGCTGAGCGCACCTCCTGGAAGTGTACGGCGTGTATCGCCCGAGCCGATCTCGGCGACCCAGCCATCGTGTTCCGGCGCGAACCGAATTACACCCTTGAACGCCGCCGGGGCCATGCGATCCGTATTGCGGTAGAGACCCTGCTTCGGCGATTTCAAGCGCAGCGGTGCACGCTGAGCCTCGAGGTCCTCGTGAGGGTCTCCCGCACGGACATACGCTGCGACACTGTCATCATCAAAAGTGTCCGCAGAATGCTCTTGACCCACGCCCCGCAGGTGATCCCGAGCCGCCTGGATGTCGTCGGAAGACACCGGCCAGGTGGCTTCGCAGCGCGCCAGGACGCCCTCAGCATCAGGAGCACCCGGAATGGACCGAATGATGTCGACGCGCGGAGGGAGAATCGAAGTACCTTCGACACGGCGCGCATGGCGCCGCATCCGTTCCGTGGTGGCCACGGTGTCCCAGTAAGTCCAGCCCTTTGGTAGAGAATTCGGGGCGGTCAGGGCAATGCTCATCACTTCATTAAACATGCTTGCGTCCTCTTTTGCCGGCTGCGGGCCGGTTCCGTTCGCACTGTGGCGTGCGGTGCAAGATCTTGCGAGGGGTATTACGCCGCTCGCGATGGGCTCGACCATTCCGGTAGCACACCGGTGTATTCGAACAATCGTTTGAGGTGGTCGTTGACCACCAGGTTCCGTTGCGCCCGGGTCATCGCAACATAAATCAGATACAGCTCCGAGTCATTCGGGATCACGCGCTGCTTGGAGTCAACCCAGCCCAGGGTCCGGGGGACATCCTCAACTGACTCGGTATCCGGATTGCGGACCTTCAGCATTAGCGGCGCAAAGTCCGACCCAAGCACGACCGTGGGGTACTCGCTCCCCTTGGACCGGTGCGCCGTCGTAACGATGCGATCCGCCCGGTCCGCCGAAACCGCCCGGCGCTTCAAGGCCTCCACTAGACCCCGGGTTGCATTTCCCAGTCGGTCTTGGATGCGGATCTTTGCCATGATCTCCGGGTCACCCACCTGGGCGGCATACTGGCGCAGCTCATCCACACAACCAAAGCGCTTGATCAATGGGCTGCGGATGGCCCGATGGTTCTGTCGAGACAGCTCGAAAACATCGACGAGAAGATCCAGTCCATATCGCTCGATGCCGCCGACCCAGTGAATGTGCTCACCGGATTCATGTCCGGCGACCGCACTTTCAAACACCCCTGCATTCGTCCGATGCAGATAGCAGGGGGCACCGTCATTGGATCCAGGCACGCCTTCACCGGGTATAAGCAACCGAGTCGAGGGGCCCAGGCCCTCGAGGAAGGCCGCCGGCGACAGAAACGTCGCCAGAAGCGCGTTGGCACCCTCAGCCACTGACGCCCCGAACCGGAAGGAGCCGGTCAGTGAGTACGAATCCGCAGACTCCAGACGGTCCATGACATCAACGCTATGCCGGAATTGGTAGATGGCCTGGTAGCTGTCGCCGACCAAAGCCAAAGGGATTTGCTGTTGTCGAAGCAGCGCAAAAACGGCCTCATTGGTGTCCTGCGCTTCATCCAAAAGAATGTGGTCGAAGCGATTGGACAGGCATGGCCGCGTCATCTGGTAGATCTTCAGGTACCCGTCGTGTGGCATGGGGAGCGCGGCATCCGGGTCCTTCATCGTTTCCCAGAGATGAGCGGAATCCTCCACGACCTGGCGGGGATCAAAACCCAAGGCATCCACTTCGTTCTCGATGAGATGCATCCGGCTCAAAGATTCTGCCGCGGACCCCATAAAACGCCGCACCACCGCCAGGCAAAGAGAGGCGTAGAGAGGTCCACGCTTCCGGGCTGGCCGCTGGCCGAAGGCCTTGAGGGCTTCCCAAGGCTTCGGGTTGCCGAGCTTGTGCTGGAAGTGCCGTCCCGTTCGCCCGAACGCCAGCGAGTGCGTCGTCTTCGCCGTGGTGTTCGACGGAAACCGTACCTGCGCCTCCTGCTCCACCGACTTGTTGAAAGCGAGATACAGGATGCGGCGATCCGAATGCCGTCGAGCCCGCCACTCCAGCGTGGTGGTCTTCGCGGCGCCGGCGAATGCGCGCACCACGAGATGACGCCCAGGGTCCGCCTCAATCACCGCTTGCTGTTGCGGCGTCGGGTTCACGGCCGAGAGACCTGCTCGTAAATCTCGGGCCAGTACGGATGCGGACCGAAGTCATCGATATAGTCCGCATACCCCTGGTCGACGAGGTGAACACCAAGGTCCCACCCAGCGCCGAAGTCACCGCCATAGAGCGAGCAGATCGGGCGCCCCCAGTGGCCGATATCCCAACACACGTAATCCACGCGGGCGTCGGCCATCAGATCCTTCACGTAATCGGAAGCCGCCTGGCCTTCGGCAGTGTTGCGAGAGGGGTCCGGATGAACGGATTCCGGGGTGTCGATGTTGCCGATCCGGACCAGCATGCTCCGATGGCGATCGTTAAAGCGGTCCTCCACACGAAGATCCCGGCCGGTATTGGACTGGGCCTCTTCGGCCTGCCGCTTGATCGTCGCGTAATTGGCCTCGGTCAGTCCGGTGACGATCATAGTGTCACCATCTGCGACCCAGTAAATCTCGCCGCTTCCAAAGACCTCGAACGAACCCGAAAAAACCGGGGCCGAAAACACCAGAAGGGGCGCGGCAAGCAATACAGAAAAGACGGACGAAAGACGCATAAAAATCCCTTGAAATTAGTGAAGAGTCGTCCCATGAGGGGCTACGGCGAAATCTGAGCCGGTTTTTTCGGCTGGAGAAGAGACCGAAATTTCGAGCCGGGGAAGCCAGGGCGTCTCGCGAACCTTATTGGGATCGAGAAGATCGTAGATCAGGTCACCGGGCGCGAGAGCGATGCAGCTCTCGAAAGCCTCCCGTAGTTTGCTCAGAACATCGGAAGCCGCCGCCTCCACCGCTTCTCGGATCTGTTCCTCGGGTAGTGCCGCCGCACCCGCATCCAAGCAGAGCGTGACCTGATCGATCTTCTCCTCGCCATTCGCGTAGTGGCTAAAGATCACCAGGTGGGATTCGATTACGGTTTCAGACATCACAGTCTCCAGAATGATGGAGCCCTCTCCCGGAGGGCGTCGGAGCAATCCCTTGCTATCGGCCGAGCGCCTAAGCAAGGAGGAAATCAAAGCACTCATCGCTCGGTGCAGCAGTTTTTGGGCCATGCCTGCCTCGGGCACTTCCTGCTAATCCCACCCCGATTCCACTTGGCCCGGGGCCGCCAACAACTCTCACGTTGCCAGATCGAAATCGGTTGTCGAATTCTCAACGGGGAGGTCGCGCACCATGATGGCGCCACCCTGGCGACCCCGGACAGCCACACAAAAGCCGGCGCGCTCGTAGAAACCCTCAACCGCCCGCACGGACTCCTCAAACGATTCATCCCGCTCTTCCGAAAGCATCATTTCAGACCAGACAGAACCCCACGGGGACGGCATCGGGGCGCCCCCGGGGAGACGCTCAAATTGGAGGGGATACGCGCGAAGGGCCGCGAGCGAGCAACCACGGCCCGCGACCCGAAAAAGATCGCGAAGACAATCACCCCCCAGCCCCATGCCTTGTGCAAACGGGAGAACTTCGAGACGATCCAGGACCAGAAGGCCATCGGTTGCGTGAGAGGCCGGACTCAAGCCCGCATGCGCCAGTAGCTCATCGTCCAGGACCCCTTCGTCCGTAGTGAGAGGCAAAAGAAGATCCAGCGCCGGAAGTTCGGCAACGAGGTCATCGAAGACACTCTCCCACTCCGGCGGCAATAGATACGCATGCATGCGTGCGAGGACATTCGCGTCACAATCCGAGGCTTCACCCAAGACCTCAATGACGTCGCTCAGGGGGTCCGGATCGTCCCCACGGGAGCGCACCACGGAGTGGACACTGCTCATACGGTATTCGGTGGTGACGATCGGCTTGCCATCCATGGCGATTGCATCTCCTTATGCGGTCGTTAAGAGCACCCTAGAAGGTTTCGGGCGCCCCCGCAACTCGCGGGTTTCTCTGTTTTGTTGGAACACCAAGGGAAGGAAAAACCGATAGGGCAGCCAAGCAGAATTAAATTCGACAACTCGATTCGGTTTGATAGGATGCACCCATCGACGTTGCAGGACGGGGTGAACACACCGGAATGCACCCGCTGGACTCTTCGGTTATTTCCAGCAGGAACGTTGATACCCCAACCCAAAACGTAGAGGTAATTCGATATGGCACGTGGAGTTAATAAAGTCATCCTGCTCGGCAACCTCGGGGCCGACCCGGAAAAGCGCGAGACCCCCAACGGGGTTACTGTCACCAACCTTCGTCTGGCAACGTCGGAACAGTGGACCGACAAGAATTCCGGCGAGAAGCGTGAGAACACCGAATGGCACCGCGTCGTGATGTTCGGGCGTCTGGCCGACATTGGTGCCCAATACCTGACCAAAGGCTCGCAGGTCTACATCGAAGGCAAGATTCAGACCCGCAAATGGCAGGACCAGTCCGGGAACGACCGGTACACCACGGAAATTGTGGCGAACGAGATGCAGCTCGTAGGGGGGCGCTCCGGTGGTGGAGCCACCAACGATTCGGGCTATAGCGGTTCGACGTCTGGCCAGAACACCGGCGGCCAGCCGGCTGCGGCTGGCGGCGGGGGCGGAGCGGTCGGAGGCGCCTTCGACGATGATGACGTTCCGTTCGCAGCCCGAGATTGGCGAACGGCGTAATCCGAATCAAAACGACGCCGAAAAAGAGGCCCGCTATTCAGCGGGCCTCTTTCTTTTGAAGGCAGCAGAACGGGTCAAGGGTGAAGATCATCGAAAGGAAAAAAACCCGCCGTTAGGCGGGTTTCGGAGGGTGCGCCCTGTACTCGTTCGTTCAATTACATCGGCAGATAAGGTCGTAGTCGTCATTCCCTGAGTTGGATCGGGAAAGGGTTGTAGCGTCACCGCTATTGCATGTATGAGAGTGCTGTGGGCTGCTCCAGGAGCAGTTATAGATGGTGTTGTTCACCCGGTAAACCCAGCCCGGCTCGCCCGGCTGGGGGGATTGGGATTGCGGAGATCCATCCAAAGAGCCCTGACCTACCAAGCACCGACCGTTAGAGGCGGACCCCTCCCAGTCGAATCCCATCTGGGTGCAGGCCCGAAATGGATCGATGCACGATCGGGAATCAGGGTCCCACGCTTTATCGTTTGCCTCGCATTCAGCCTTCATTTGGGCCCACCAGGCCGAGGCATCCGGCGGATTCACCGCCCCACCGGTCGAGTCCACGAACGTCGTTGCGCCACTACGATTCTGGTAGCCAGTTTCCAGCGAAGACGACCGATCTGAGCCTTGCGATCGGAGAATCTCGAATTTGTCGTCGGAACGCGGCGATGAAGAAATACCGTGCTCTTGAGCGAGGGCATCAGAATCGAAGCCATGTCGATCATCAGCAATCGCCAAACTGCCGATCGACATCGCAACAAGAACAGCCGTAAAAGAGAGAGAATAGCGAGGTGCCAGCATGGCGTTGAACCTCCTTCCGTGGGTGGTAGTGGAAGATAGAACGAACGCGACCAAGCGAAACACCGCAAAACCATGAAAGTTTGATGAAGAAATGATGACAGCGATCAAAGCATTCGGACATTGTGAACAGTGAGATCGGGTGATGGGCGACCGGGTATGCCAGTGATTAGAGCGGATAGGGGTGGTACAGTCTCTTTATCGCCCTCTCCCAAAAGCGACATCTGGCAAGGACGCCATGGATAACCCAAAAGGACAAGACGCCGCGCCCAGCAGCCAACTGAGCCAGGCCGTTAAGGAGGTACTGGACGGCCAGTTCAATGGGCTTCGGAATTACCAGCGGGAGGCCTCGGAGTGCTTTGCATACTGGGTCCGGAAGACCCTTTCGCCACTCCTGTTGGTGCTACCAACCGGGGCTGGGAAGAGCCACCTGATCGCCGCTATGGCGGCAATCCTTCAGGCGATGGCGCTCCGCCAGTCGGGTCGCCGTAAGAAGATCCTTTGTATCGCCCCAAGCGGCGAACTCGTGCAACAGAACCACAGCAAGATGGCCAAGGCGGGATACCCGGCCAGCCTGTTCTCGGCCGCCGCTGGAGACAAGGACCATACCGGGGAATTCATATTCGCCAACCCAGAGACACTTCGCATCAACATAGACAAGTTGATCGGATACGAGTTTGCGGGGATTTTCGTTGATGAAGCCCACCGGATATCGCCGCAGATCAAGGAAGTGATCGAGACGGTTCGAGGAAGCAATCCCAACGTTCGCGTGATCGGGCTTACGGCGACTCCGTATCGATTGGGATGGGGATATATATTCCAGCGAAACGTGCACCTGGATACGCCCCCGCTCACAGAGGAATACGCGCGAGATCCCTACTTCGGGGAGATGATCTACGAAGTTTCTCCGCACTACCTCATCGAGGAAGGTTACATCCTGCCCCCGGTGTTCGGTACAGTCCGAGACCACTACGACACAACGGGGCTGAAGCGATCGGTCAACATGACCTGGACGCCCGAGTCGGAAGAAGCCGTATTCCAGAGTGTTTCAGCCACGGAGCGCACCCAACGGATCCTTGAGCAGGTCACCGAAAAGATGGTTCGGCGTAATGCCTGCATGATTTTCGCGCAGAACGTGAAGCACGCCGAGTTGGTGCTAAAGCTGCTCCCGGTTCACCACACGCAGAAAGCGCTCATCACGGCCGCGACTCCGAAAAAGAAGCGCCGCAGGATCCTCGACCGATTCTTGCGAACACGCGGGATCAAGTACATCGTTAATGTGGGAACCCTGACAACCGGTTTCGATGCACCGCATGTGGATCTGATCGCCGTGTTGCGCGCAACCCACTCCGCAGCCCTATTCCAGCAGATAATCGGACGAGGTCTTCGGTTGTCACCCGAAACCGGTAAACGCGATTGCCTGGTGCTCGACTACGCACAGAACCTCGCCCGGTTCTGTCCGGATGGCGACCCCTTCTCTCCGCAAATCCAAGCGGCCATCCCCCAAGACGGCGCCGATCAGCCTCTGGTAGAGGTTGCGTGCCCGACGTGCGCCGCGGTAAACGAATTCCGGTCGGTGAAGTTGCCCGCCGGGGCGCGAATGGATGACCACGGTTATCTGGTGGCGATCGAATCGGGTGAGTACATCACCAATGCAGCCGGCCAAAAGCTGGCGGGGCACATGGGACGGCAATGCCTTTATCGGCACGCCCATGCGGACGGGACAACCGAGAGATGTAAGCAAACCTGGGCCTGCCGGGAGTGTCCTGCATGCGGCACGCTCAATTCAGCGTACGATCCGTTCTGCACCCGGTGCACGACGATCCTCAGCAAAGGGATGGAAGCGATTCAAGAACGCGCGCTGACGTCATCAGAAGCGGCCTACAACGAACGCCGAGGCAAAGTGATTGAGCTTCATGCGACGCCAACAAAAACCTACAAAGGGGACAGCACCCTGAAGGTGGCCATGAAGGTAAAGGAACTCCCCTACCTGGTCGAAAACGAAGAAGGAGAGCCAGAGCTGGTCGAACCGGACGTCAGCACCGTGGATCTGTGGCTAAGCCCTCATTGGCGACACCCGGCCGCCAAGGACGCCTGGGCTCGGTTCAAAGAGAACTGCCTATCAGGCGATCCGATCATGAGTCCCGAGGAGTTGAAGCCGAATGATGAACGGATAAAGCGTCCGCTCGAAATCAGCTATCGGCCTCAACGCCCGCGGCAAGGGGAAGAGCGAAGCCGGTTTTTTGAAGTGGTCGAGTATCGGGTTGAATCCGAAGTGAATCGGACAGGCCGACCAGACAGGAAGGCCGCGTGCGCGGCGCCCTAGTCCGCCATCGAAATGGTATTTGCCCGGGGCGGTTGGTCGTCTATAAGATAGTGCTAAAAAGACATAGCAAAAGGATTTGCCGATGCTAAGCCAATCACCGCTCGAAACCCTCGGAGAGATTGTCGAGAAGATCAAACAGATTGGTCCGGGGGCGAGGAAAACACGCAAGGCCGCGGATGAGCATCTGGAGCGCGTCCGAAAAAGTGGCGAACTGGGGCGTGAAGCGGTTCGCGAAGCCATTCAGAACGTGCCGGAGTCGGTTTTCCCGTACTTCGTCCAGGGGTTGTTTCAGTATCGCGGGTTCAAAGTAGACCGCCTGACTAAGACTCACCCCTACAGGGCCCACGCCTTCGTGCGATCAGATGAACAGTCATTCTTGATCCGCTGCATTGAAGCGGTTCCAAGAAGGGAGAAGGGGTTCCACGTCGCGCGATCCGTCGACGAGCTTGCGCTTCAGTGTGAACTGAGAGGGGTGCGTGGGATCTACGTGATCCGAGAAATCATTATCGAGCCGATGCTTGTTCGTAGAAGCGGATCCGAACGGGAAGGGTCATCTATTGCGGCCCTTTATCTCGAAGACCTGGTCGACCTTGCCATGGGGTACTGTGTCAATGACCCCGCTACCGGATACACGCTCCTGAGCCTCGCAGAAGCGAAGCCCGCCCAGGTTCGTACACATCATGTGTACAAGCAGAAAGAGGGGCTTAGTCGAGGGGAATCGGCCGTCGATGTAGGGTGTGTGGATCCATCCGCGTACGGGGATGAGAGCAAGGAGACTAGGGGAGCCAGTGGCTCGCTCCAGTCGAACGCGGCGTAGTTACCGGCGATAGCCGCCGCGGCCTTCGCGGCGTTTTCCGCTGGGCGTAACCGTATAGACCAACTCCCGTGTCGGCCGCTTACCCTTGCGCTCAATCCAACCTTGGCGATCAAGACGCCGCATCGCATCTCGTGTCTGGAGAAGATCCATGTTGAGGATGCGTGCGATATCCGAAGCCCCTAGTGGCCGACCGCGAGATACCATCGTGTCGATAATGCGGTCGGTAATACGGCTCCTGCCGCTCGTCTCGGTGGATTGCCGTCGAGCCCATGCTGCAAGTTGATTCCAGGTCATCTTCGAATCCTTGAAGGTGACACATGGCCGACTTCCACCAAACGGGCGCGGCCAGACAGCCCGTTATGACATTGATCGCGCTTTCCGCATGCCCAGCGCTTCATGCATTGCGTGAAAGGCTGAACGGGATGAATTGGAAGGTTTTGAGTTCGCCTGGTTTCCCTGAAGCAACGAACATAATCCCTGAGAGGCGACCTTGCCGGTGGATGAGGTGCAGGAGCGTTCGACTGAATCCGGTACCGGGTGCAGCGAAAGCTCTTGACGCTGAAGTCGCTCGGCGACCGCCCGAAGATCCTGCTCTCCTGGCTTGGAGGCTTTCTTTAGGTCGTCTGGGAGGTAACCGAGGATGAGGCTGGACCGGGCTCTCGGATTGCCCGATACAGACGTGCGGGAAGGCTTCCGTTTCTGGAAGCGAAGCACAGTTCCGGTAGAATCAAAATGCATCGCGTAGTCCGGCATGATGTCGGCCGTGATGGTTTTCTTGATCTCGAACCGTAGGCGGCGAACCTCATGCGAGGCGCCGATCTTGAGTGAGAGCTTTTCAAGGCTTATTGCCCACTCCTTCTGATCCCCGCAGTGCTTGCGAGCGATTTCGTAGAGACGCCGATCAAGTGGGCGCCGCAGCTTGAAATAGTCTTCACTGATGGTCAGGACATCCCGGCTCTCAACGGACCGGTAAAGCCATTCGGGGAGTTCGACCTGGATCATCATTTCTCGACCGCGGCCGGCCACGTCCCCTTCTAAGGTCAGGGCTTCATTCAGGAGCCCCCAGTTGCCAGTGGCGCGAACGGCACCTGTTCGGCGACCCGTCTTTGGATCACGCATACCCCCGGTCTCGACATTGGTCTTGATCCGCGTACCAGCAAGTCGGTCCAGACCGGCCTTGAGCCGTTGGTAGTTCTGGCCGCCCGTTCCGCGATTGCAGAATCGAAAGAAATCGGCGGCTGAAAACTGAAGACGCCGCCCGGCCTTCGGGTCGTTACGATCGAGGGCGCGGACGAGATAAGCCGTTGCGTAGAGCCAGATGTCCTTGTCGGTGATCGTAGCCATGCCTGTAGCGGACGGCGTGACCTCGACTTCGGTGTCACCATTCACATAGCGACGAATCTGGTGATCCCCGGCCCGGAGAGCGAAGTAAGGATCCGGCATCGACGGCATATCGGTCTTCGGCACCACTGTAGGTAGGCGCTCGACGACAAATAGGTCGTGGTTCGGGTAACGATCGGGATCAATCAGGGGCTCGGTCATCCTTGGCCTTCTCGAGTCCTTCCGTGGACGCTGGGTAACGACAATCGCTAATGACGGTATCCGGTTTTCCTGTCAAGTGCAACGAAGTCAAAGGAATGGCAAAAAAACAGAGGGTTACGAGTTCGGACTTTGTGAACACGCATCAGTCAGGAGAGTTCGAGGGAGGCCCGGCAACCACCTCGACTTCGGACTTTAGGAACGCGGACGGATGGGGCAAGCCAAGAGCGGGCGGCGGATTACGGGGAGAATTGCCACCAAAACCGAGAAAACCGGGGGTTCGGACTTTGTGAACGGCCATTTTCCTCATTGAAGGGCCATTCGGACTTTGTGAACAAGCCCCTTGTGGATAACCCGCGCTTGTTCGGACTTTGTGGACGGTAGTCGCCAAATCCATTCGGACTTCGATGAACACCTATTCGGACTTTATGAACATAGATAGGCCGAAAAACCGCACCACAAAGCCATTTCAGCGACCCCCTTAACGAAGACCTTAACTAAATAAGAAAACCTTAACGGGCGCGATGCGCCCGCTGTATTCAAAAAAACCAGGACCGGCAAGTCGTCCCGTGGGAGGGCGGAAAGCCCCTTGGGGAGCGTTTCCATGTTCTGTTGTCGCCGTGACGAAGACGATGTACGATCGGGAAATCTCTGTACTCTGCGAAAAGGATTTCGCTGTGACCCGAGCACAAAAAGGATATTTCCCGCCGTTTCGAAACAACCCTGCCCTTCTATCCCCAGGGCGTCGGCGTCTAATCCGTGAGATGACGAATCTGGCGGAAAATCTCCTGGCGAATGACGCCCAGGATCATGAGATTGCTCGGCGCGTAGGCGGGATCCAGAACGAAGCGTTCGCGGACTTTGTGCTCTCGTCGTTCGAGGTGACTGGGCACCGCGTGGAGCGCTTTTCTCAGTTCGACGAATTTTGTCCGAATGGAGCGGTTCAACTTGGCGGTCGAAAGTATCTCGTTCGGGGTGTGGGCCCGACGAGAGACCGTGATCGGCAAATTCACGTTAGCCGGGCACTGGATCGGTTGGCCTTGGAGTGCCGAGGCCGCGGAATGAGCGGGCTTTTTGTGTCGACGCAGGTCGAGGTGAAGCCCAGCACCTTGATCCAGGTTGGTAAGCATCATGTTGGACGCGGGTTTTCCTTGTCCATGATGTGCAAACCGGATGTGACGGATCTTCTTCAGGGTCGGTGTATTCGAGATCCGGTCAAGGGGTTCTTCCTGGTATATGGAAAGGAGTTCTCGGCGCCGAAAATACATCCGCACCATGCCTATCAGCAGGATCAGAATGGATCATGGTGGTCCCCTTCAATGGACACATCGATGATGCCCTACCCCGAGGCGGGACTGTTCGGGGATGAGGATCATCGGCGTGAAGGCGGCGCCGATTCGGGTTAGCAGCATGCCTGGGGCCCTCTATGCAACACGGATCGAAGCGACACAGTCTGCGTCAAGATGAGCCGTCGTCTTTCGCATCTGGGGCTGTGTGACTCGCGGCGGTCATGCGCTCAATCCACGTCTTCAACTGCGTGATTTCGGTATCGAGTGCTTTTGCCCGCTCCTCATGGGCAGTTGCCGAGGCCAGTCGATTTTCGAGGCGAGTGATTTCGGATCCCCGCTGGACGAGCTGTTCGTTCAGTAGGCGGCGTTCTTTGTCGAACTGGTCGCGGTCGGCCGCGCGCGCATCGTTCGCTTTCTCCGTTGCGTGCCTGGCGTTCGCAACCTCCTGAAGCCAATACTTCTCGGTATCGTCGTACCGTTCCTGCCAGCGCTCCACCTGCCCCTCCAGATCCTCAATGCGTGATCGAAGGGCTTCGAGCGTGGCCTGGTGGTCGTGTGCCTGACGGTCCAGCGCTTCGTCATGGCTTCGTTGAGTTGTTCGGCGTTCCTCCTCAAACGCTTCGCGCGCGGCCTTCAGTACCTCCATAGCTTCATCCCGTTCAGCGGTTGCTGATGCAAGCTGGGATGAAAGCATCTCGGTTCGGTCGGTCAATCGGGCGACCTCCGTTTCCAGTCGTTCTCGTTGGGTTTCCGCTTCCTCTGCTGCCTGGTCGGACGATCTCGCTTTTTCGACGGCCTCTTCCCTTGCGCCCTCCAGTCGCGCCCGTTCTTCATCAAAAACCTTGCTGGCGGCGCGCAGGGATTCGGCCCAAATGCGTTCCAGGGGGGCAGAGAGGGATTCGGGGACCCCCGCAGGCATTACGAATCCGTGCGCGTCTAGTGATTCACGCCAGCGCTCGAGGTGCTTCAGAGCGGTGGTTTTTGATCCGCGCTGCGCTCGCGCAACAACAGCGCTGGCGGAGGGATTTCGGCCTTCCCGAAGTAGCTCGATCGCGATCTCAACGGTGGCTTCATAGGAAAGCGGCTGAGTGGCCATTTTTATGCCTCAATCGGTACGGAATACGGCGTACAGAGTGTCCCAAACCGTATGGTTTTGCATTCGAACTAGACATAAACGGTATTGTGTCTACTATTATGGAAAGAGAGCGCTTCTTGGCGATCTGAGCCGTGAAACAAGGCTCAATGGAGCGATCCATAAGCCCCCGGAAGGAAACCAAGGCACTGAAAAACCGGCAGGAATAAAAAGCGTGAAACGAGAGATGAAAATCCGTGAAACATTGCGCCGGGGACCTAGAAGGTCCTGCGGCCCGTATTCAAACGGAAAAGGATTGCACCGTGGGGAAGATCGAACCGTCCAGTAAGGGGCTGCCCCCTGCTCCGCGCACTGGATCGCTCGAGGGGGTTGCCGAGTCGACGTACCGGCTCCCCTGGGGGCACCCGGAAGGCTGGCCGGCGGTGCCGAACGGAGCGCATGGCCGGCTTCGAGCGGCCGGAGAAAACCTACTGGGAGCGGACACGGACCGTGAGGCCGTGTCCGCATGGCTTAGCCATAAGGGGGCGAAATCACCCGCGACCCTTCAAGCCTATCGGCGTGAGGTCACCCGATTGCTGCTGTGGGCCGCTGAAGAGCGACGATCGGCTCTAAGTGACCTGACGAGCACGGACTACCAGATGTACAAGGCGTTTCTCGCAAATCCGCAGCCGCGTGAACGTTGGGTCGCAGAGAATGGAAAAAAGAGGGCAATCTGCGATCCGCAGTGGAAGCCGTTTTACGGGTCGCTTGCCCCAAAAAGCCAGGCGTACGCACTTCATGTCGCCCGGGATCTCCTGAACTACTTGGCATCGGCCGGCTACCTGAAAGGTAATCCGCTTGCCTTCATGGCGCTCGAAAATGGAGCGACTGAGGCAGCGCGTGACCAGGCAGCGCGCTCAGGTCGCCGGAAGGCGCTTTCGCGGGACGATTGGGCAGCGATCAAGGAAACGATCAACCAAATGCCTGAAGGCACGGCGGCCCAGCGTTTTCAGAAGGCGCGCGCACGATGGGTGTTCGGTCTTCTATTCGCCACCGGAGCGCGGATCAGTGATCTTCGCGGAACATTCGGCGATCTGCATGCCGATTCCGTAGAGGGTCGAGAGGTATGGATATGGTCGATTCAGGGAAAGGGTGGGAAATTTGCTCAACTCCCCCTCCCCTCTCCTGTTGTCCAGGAAATGCGGCGCGTCCGGCGCGCAATGGGGATTCCCGCGCTCCCCTTACCCGGAGAATCAACGCCCCTGGTGCCTCGGGAAGCAGAAACGAACCGTAACCGCCCTCAGACTCGCCAGGGGCTCGATCGCATCATCAAAGGCGTGCTCAGGGCGGCAGCCGATCGGCTTGACGGGGATGGTGTGCCGGATCAGGCGGAGCGCATTAGGTGTGCGTCCGCGCATAGCCTCCGCCACACCGCCGCACGAGACCTTCTCGACTCGGGGGCCCCAATGAGGGTGGCTTCGGAGCTTCTCCGTCATGCCGACCAGAGGACGACACAGGGGTACACCGCGCCTGAGGTCCAGCAGATGTTGGACGCGCTGAACCGGCGATCCCTTCATTGGGATTAGCGGTGGCGCTCCCCTATGGGTAAATACAGAGGTTGCTCGTGTCTCCTTGGTGATCGGGCCAGAAAATCGACCGTCTGAGAGGCGCGTCACGGGCTTTTTGGTGACCCGCGTAGGTAAACGTATAGGTAAAGATAGAAAGGCGCGTAGACGGAGAGATAGGGGCTTTCAGACGCGGGTGGTTTTAGCAGAAAGATTGAACGATAACCGAATACTATTGAGCATAAGCGAAAGAAAGCGCAGATCTATCACCGGCTCGAGTAAATTCGACAGGGAAAACCGGACGGGTATTCTGGGCCTACTCGTCAAGAAGGAAGTGCTATGAAACTCACAACGTTAATCACGACCGCTGCCGCCCTGTTTGTGCTCACTGCCTGCGGTTTGCCGCAAGAAGAAGATCGGTTCGGAACGCCCGGGGGTAGCGGGCCCATTCTCGACACCTCATCGGAGGATCGTTTCCTCGAATCGTTTGCTGATGCGATGGACTGGATGGAGCAAGAGCACGACTCGGAATCCCTCGACCGACTGTATCTCTTGGCGCTGCATGCCTATTATGAAGAAGAAGAAGGCCCAGACGTGATCGACGGCCTTCGCGCAACCCAAGTGCTCGACGTGTACCCCGAGGTCTGGGAGGAAGCCCTCGAGAGTCGCGCGCAAGCGCGAGAGCGACGAAAAGAGATTATCCGCCGACATAACGAAGGCCTTCGATAAGGGGTAGGTTACGGCCCGGCTCACTGAGCCATCGATCTGCATGCCGATGTGCGAGTGCGCACATCAGGAATGAGTTAACCGGTAGAGCGAGGGAGGGGCATCCAATGTTGATCGCGAGATTGCTCGTGCTACTCGGGTGGGTGATGCTTCTGCTCGTGATGTCCGCGGAAGCGGTCCAGCTTATCGCCAAGATGGTGCTTCTTGGTGTCGTTGGTACAGCGGTAATCAGTGGGTCCTTGATGGCCATGGATATCGCCCAGGGAATCATCAGTAACTTCACCTCAATCTATACACGCGCGGCGTAAGATCTTCGCCCGTCCGTCAGTTTCGGCGTATATGTGCCAAGGCGCACGCGCATCCCGGCAACCCTTCTGATAGAGGGGCAGCCCCCTGCCCTACCCCACTCCATTCCTTCCTTGTCGATTAAGGGTGCACCGTAGAATACGGGGTGCTCGGCCGAATTGGAGTGCGAGAACCGGGGCGCCATTGGTCTTTATTCACCCTGGACGCGAAATAGGGTTCACGTACGGGCTTTGCCGGGATCTCCAAAAAGTGCGCACGCGCACTTTTTGGGCGATGCGAACGCAGCCGCGTTCAAGTCTGGCCTCGACCCGCTCGACCAGCACCCCCGTGACCAACAGCGACCGTCAGCCAGTGGCTTAACTGAAAAGTAAGAGCACACCCATGCGCCGCGGGGTTGTCGTTCCGTTTGTGCCTCGCGCACCAATCTGCGATCGGTCGTCCGCTATGACAGAGCGACAAATACATCAACTAGCCTGCGGAGGCGGCAAAAAGTGCGCGCGCGCACTTTTTCTGGTGTCGCGCTTGCAGCCACGTTCCGGCTTAGATCTGAACGAAGCGGAAAAGGCTTCCGCCATCCGTGTCGCCCGTAAACCAAGATTACCCATCAGAGAGGTCGCGCGAGCACATTCGGCGCCGCAGCCCCTATGGAATGGTTGTCTCCTGGCCATAAAGCAGACGCTTCCCGTGGGGTCGAGCGTAATGGGGAGACGGAGACAAAATCGCGCGAATCGATCTTCAAGGCCGCGCGGTACCCACACGACCCGGTTGCTTGGGCCCAACGACGCAGACCATTCCTCGCTGCCAGTAAAAAGTGCGCGCGCGCACTTTCGAACGCGAAAGCCCCAAGCCAATATCTCCAGCCCCTGCGGCAGATTGCCTCATGGGCCGGGCGTTATGACGAGGAAACTCCAATAGAAGACTTGGTCGGCGTTGAAAAAGTGCGCGCGCGCACTTTTCATGGATGGCGCCCCGTCGGCGCGTCAATGCATCTCGGAGTCTCGCGACAAGGGCATGCCGAACCAACGGTTCCCGCAAACTATCGTCTGTACGAGAGAATGCGCACGCGCGCTCCAGAGGGTCTAAGTGGGAAGCCGAAAGCGCCTCTATCGAATATGCGGCCACCATCGACCCGCAAGAACCCGATTCGCTCCCTCCGTCCCAAACACGGCTGGAGCGGAATCGTTCTTCGATCGCCGTGAATGGGTCTCATTCCGCTTCGCATAGCACGACCGTCGCCGACGGCTTCGATGCATAGTAAGAAGTTCCGTGACTCAAGCGCTGGATGACGATTGCCATCGCAAAAGTGCGCGCGCGCACTTTTGCGAGACCACCACTCTCACGGTCTTCGGGATGCACCAACAAGCGAGTCTTTTGGATCGCCGATCATTCGACCCAGAAGGGGTTGGTAAGGAGGTGCTCGTTGCGCCCCATACCAACACGCAAGGGCAGTGACGCCAAAAGTGCGCGCGCGCACTTTTCTTCTGGCACCCGTGGATCGACCCCTCGGATCGCGTCGCCCTCCGCGCGGGTCCTTTCCCTCGCCCCTTCCCGATATAGTGCGCAGGAGCATCTTCATCGCCGCCGAGCGGATACGCCAAACTGGATGACAGGAAATTTATCAGGGCAGAAAAACGATCCCCGAAGTCAGAGAAGAGCGGAGTAGGGCACAAAAAAGCCGCCAACATGGCGGCTTCAAAACAAAGGGTTGGTCGAATCAGTCTAACGAGCGGTCTTCCCTGGTCCAATCTGTCCGATGCGCCAAAGAATTGCAGTACGAAGCACCGAGGACGCGCTCAAGTCGAGTACCAACCTTGGTTCCTGCTTCAGGCCGTAATAGGCGCATTCGATCGCGCAAGCCAGGGCGTCTTCGATGACGATCGGCTCGAGCTTGAACCACTCCTTGACGGGCTCAATCACGCGGATGCACTCGGAGTCCACTACGACGCGCCGCCAACCCGCTTCCCCGCCCACATTGTGCCAGTATTCCGGATCCGTAAACGCGCGAAAGGTGTTTTCCATCCAGCGGCTTTTCTCTTTCAGACCATAACCCCGAGTGGTCATATCAATCCGCATTCCCTGCTGGACGGCCTTGGGGACGTTGACGCTAATTTGCACAGCCTCCCGGGATGCCTTGCGCCCCCCGAAGACCGTGCTTGCGGGCACGTCCATCTTGGCTTTCATTATGTCTCTCCCTGATCGTCGAGTGCTGCGAAGATCTTGCTGAACGCCGCGCGAGCTGTTTTCGCGTCACCCCATTCCATTTCGTCAATACCCAGATTGCGGGCGCGTTCCTCGCCGAGCGCGCGAATCAAGAGGTTCCGCAGAAGATCCAATTCGGCTTTCTCAAAGCGGATGGACACCTTGCTTGACGACCTTTTTCCGGCCGGCCGACCTGGACTCTCTGGGTCATCCTTGGAGCCTGCTTTTGTTTGAGCTCCCTCATGCTCCCGCTTCGCCTCCTCAATGGAGCGAAACGAGTCGAGGGTACCGTCGTTAATTTGTGCTCGGATCTCCGGAGGCGCGGTAAGCGCTTCCACATACCGATAGGCCCGGCGACGGGGCTGATGTAGCAACCGCATGAGGTTTACACCATTCAGAACCCAATCAGGGTCTACTCGTTGTTTCGCATCGACGATCCGCTCAATCGCGTTGATCTGTTCAGCCATGGTCAGGTCTTCACGAGCAATGTTCTCCATGAGGGAGGTGATTTCGCCCTTCAGAACATCATTCGGGTCTTCCCGATCCAATCGACGGAGTAGGGCGCGGATGTTCGTTCGACCCAAAAGGATATGTGCCAGGAACCGGCGCTCCCCCGCGATCAATTCATAGCCTCGACCTTCCACAAACCGCACCGTCACGGGTGAGATCAACCGATCGCTGTGGATTGAGCGAGCAAGCACCATCAGCGTTTCCAACGCCGTGCGTGTGCGCACATCAGAAAGGTCCGCGATTTCCTGGTCGAGTTGTTCGAGAATCGCTTCGTCGGCAGCGGTTCCCGATTTCCGGCCCAAAGCGTTACGCGCCCGATCGGCGAGGCCCTGGATCCAGACTGAATCGACCGGGAGCTTTCTCGGATTCACTTCGCTCGTGTGAATACGGTCCACTCGAATCGATTGCAGTTCGCCTTCGCCGAAGTGCTCGGACTGGGCAAGTTCCCGTGCGACGCCTTCGCCGACCGATGGTTTTTCACCAGCCGACGTCGAAGCAAGAGAGAACCGTCGTTTGTTCTTTTCCGCGCGTGTCCCCGCCATACCATTTACCCCGCAAACATTCGGTCGATGATCATCCCGCAAGCCCGCTCGATCTGCTCCCGCTCCTTCGGGTAGTCGTTCCGAAGAAACACTGAACGGGCTTTCGGCCACATCAGCTCCTTGTACCGAACCCAGTCATCGATGCGCTCAGGGAGCATCAGCGGTCCAAGGTCCGGATCTTCCAGTAGCTGCTCGTAGACGGCGCTATGCAAGCGCGTGTTTTTCTTGAATTTATTTACCAGGATACCGACGAGATCGAGCTGATCGGATTCCGGGCGTTGCAGGTTCGCATTGGTTCGCACCGTGAGCATCCCGCGGATCCCATCGATGGAGGGTGACTCCATCTCGGTTGGCATCAGCATGTGCGTGCTCGCATTGGCCGCGGCCTGCACCAGAGGTCCCCGAGAGGGGCGAGTATCCAGAACGATCAGGTCGTAGGTGCTCTGGATTTCCTCCAAGAGGAGAAATTTCCTCAACCAGTGAATGACCGTGTCGTAGACCTCCTCCTTTTTAACGAACTCGATGTCCTGAAGATTCGCAGAATGCCCCGGCATGATGTCGAGGTTGGGGTGTTCGGTGGGGTAGGCCATTGCGAAACCGTACTTCCAGATGTGGCTCGCATCACTGTGCCCTTGTATCGCCGCCCAGTCCTCATCTTCGGGGTCGTACTCCGGATGCACGGGTGGTGCGTATTCGTTCGGATCGTCGGCCGCCGGCGCCATGTCAAGAAACCGATGACTCAGGTTCGTTTGTGGATCCAGGTCGATCAGCAGGACCTTCATTCCGCGTTCAATCGCCGCGTACTCGGCGATGTGCTTGCTCAAAAACGTCTTGCCCACGCCCCCTTTCTGGTTCCCAACCGTGAGGACTCGGGTCTGGCTTTCGGTTTGCACCATGTGGTGTCTCCTTCGTTCAGTAGGCCCGCCAATTCCATGGCGAGTCGTGGACCGCCCATAGAGCGGGTTGCGAGCGAGCCCGACTTCCGCTATACAGCGCTCATACCGCAAAAACTATCCGAGGCAGCTTAGCCGTGCAAGTGTTTTTTCACCGAGGAGGTCACCGAAGCTGGCCTAAAGCACCTGAGTGGGGCCGGATGGGCTGTGCGGTGTTGGTTCTGTTTGAATACAAATACAGAAACAGTCCTGTTTGCGAGGCCGAAAGAAGCCATTAAAACAGACATATACGAGAATCCGGGTCGAGCTTTTTGTGCAGGAGGTCGGGGGATTTGTGCTCGGGGGTCGTAGGATTTGTGCAGCGAGGTCGTCGTTTTTGTGCAGGAGGGTCGTAAGATTTGTGCACGGCATCGGCCTCCAACCCCGCCGGACGAAGAGGGCTGTAAGCGGCTGTTTTAAGAGGGATTGGAGGGAGTTGCGCATGCTCCCTGTGTTCGTCAGACCCGTGGAGGGTCATAGGATTTGTGCAGCGAGGTCGTCGTTTTTGTGCAAGAGCGCACTCGCAAGGACAAAAGATTTGTGCACGTATATTCAGACACTTAGGTCACCCTAGAGGGCGTCTAATGCAAAGCGACCGTAATGAAGCTCAAGACTTGTCGATCCTCTACAAGCATTCGGGGGTCATCCATGTCAGTGCGGCACTCACGGCCCTTGAACGGCGGATATACAACGTCCTGCTGCGGCACGCCCAGCCCCGCCTCAAGACTGAGGATCGGCATTCGATCAACCTGAAATCCCTCGCCCAACGCCTGGAGTACCGATCGCGGAATCGGTCGCACCTGGTGAAGTCCATCGAGTCCTTGCACAGCAAGCCGGTGCGATTCAACATCCTCGGGAAAGACAGGGCTCACCGGGATCAGTGGGTCGCCATGCAGGGGTATCTCCTGGCGGAGATCGGTTTCGGGCGCGATGATCCGGATGTCTGCTACTACAGTTTTGGGCCCGCAATGGCCAAGCTCTTGGCCGAGCCCAGCATTTACACCCGTTTGTCTCTGGACAGCCAGAATCGACTTCGCCAGAAGCACGCGATCGCGCTGCACGAGTTTTACCTCGACGCCCTGCCAGCTCACCTCAGGCAAATTCGGTTGGAGGTCGCAATCGACACGTACCGAGAACTGCTTTGCCTGACTGACCGGTATTCGGAGTACAAGCACCTCCGTTCCGGTGTACTGAAACCCGCCCACCAGGATATCTGCGAGAACGGTGACATCGACGTCGCGCAAGTCGACCAAACCCTTCGGCATAACCGGGTTGTCTCCATAACGATCCAGATTGCTCGAAAAGGGCGAAGCCGATTGCCTCTCGGTTCTGTCGAGGAGGGGGCGCTGGCGCTCGACGCCCCTGATGACGATCTAGTGGAAGCCATGATTGAGCGCGGTATCCACGAACCCGTGGCACGGTCATTGATGGAAGAGTTCCCTCGCAAGCAAGTTGTCGGGAACCTCCGCTACGTTGACGATCAATCAGCTCGTGGGCAGGAACCGGGGGCGGGGTACTACGTCGCAGCGATTCGGGCCGATTATGCGAAGACGCAGACCGGGGCGGCTCCGAGAGTGGTCACGCAGCATTCCGATCCGGCGGGGGAGGGGGTGGATATCACTCGGGCGTACGCAGAACGCTACCTGAATTCCTTGCCTCTGGACCAGCAACAGCAGCTTCTGGACGACTTTCGCAAGACTCCTCAGGGTGCGCGTGTGTTGTCCGCGGAAGCGGGATCTGATGTATTCGATGTAAACTCGGAGTTCATCCGTAATATGCTTCTCCTCCATCTCGAGCATGAACAACCATGGAGGAATCGTTAGAGGGTGGTGGATTGTCATCGCCTCGCAGATGTGGATGATGGTCCCAAATAATCGAGAACGTAATGGATATTGAATGACGGAAAAGAGAAAAGAGCCAAGGAATACCGCCCGTCAGTCGTTGAAGGATATGACGCTGCTGGCGTCCATCGTGCTGAGCATTATCCTCATGGTGTCCTACTGGCATCTGTGGAAGGAGCGGTTCCCATTTTTTAACGCAGAGAGTACCGTCCTGATCTACGGAGCGGTGGGAGAAAATGGGGAGCCAAACGAGATTCAGATCAAAGGTCGTGGATTGAAGGTGGAGGTCCGAGGGGATCAATGGGATATCGATGGGCTAACGCCTCCACACAAGGATCTGATGGATCCACCAAATCAGGATCAGGTGGCCTTCCCAATAGAACCGCTGTATAGACAGAGTATTCACGTTGGGTCAAAGTAGACGCGTACAGGAGCGAAACCACCTGTTAGGCTTCAAAAGCCAAAGCGCGAGTCAAGCGCATCCGACGGCTGTACCAGGAAAGAGAGAACGAGATGGGAACCGAGAAAGACTTTAATGAGATGAGCGCCGAGGAACTCTACCGCTTAGCGAAGGAGCGCGAAGAGAAAGAAATACAGGCGAAATACGAGGAAGCGAAAGGGGCAATCGACGAGGTTCGGAAGGAACTCAAGGAACTCAAGAAAGCCCATGGACGCGAAAAGCGCGCGATTGCCAAGAAGCATCGGCAAGAGGTTAAGGACCTGGAGAAGCGTCAGCTAGAAGAGGTCAATGGTGTCCAGAAGCGCCTGGACGACATGGAAATGGTGATTGGGGTTCGCTCGAAGCCGAAGGGCAGCCGTAGGAAGCGGAAGAATACAGCCTCGGTCCAGGAGATCATGGGGGTGATGCAACCCGGCAAGGACTACAGAGCGAAAGATATTCAGGAGGCGCTAACGAAATCGGGTCGGCCTCCGGTACAAGACCTGCATCAACGGTTGGGGTATCTCCGAAACAAGGGGGAAATCGAATCGCCGGAACGCGGAGTATATCGGAAGAAATAGGGCACGACCCTGCTGTTCGAGAAGGAAGCCCAGCGGAAACGCTGGGCTTTTTTGTGATCAAAAATCGACAGATCGACCCAATCCTGGATCATGGAAACCATCAACCAAGGATGGCGGAGGGAACGCATGTGCGCTGAAAGGATCAGCAAAGACGAGCATCAGTGGGTCCGGAACGTTTCGAAAGAACAGGCTGACGAGTACATCGGGCGTGGTTCCCGATTCGGGAACCCGTTTGTAATGCATGATCGTTCCGCGGCAGAACGGACGCGCGTCATCGAGCGCTTTCGAACGTGGGTGGCCAACCAGCCGGAGTTGTTGCGCCTGATACGAAGTCAGTTGAACGAAAAAACGCTGGGCTGCCATTGCGCCCCAGAGGCATGCCACGGGGATGTGATCGCCGAAATCGCCAATGGTGGATGGGATAACCGAATAGCACAGGAACCGATCTTCGTTTTCGGGTCCAATCTAGCGGGGCGCCACGGAAAAGGTGCGGCGAAATATGCAGCGGACCATCGGGCGGCCGAGCGAGGGGTAGGGAGCGGAGCGACGGGGTCCGCCTACGCGATCCCAACAAAGGATGAAAACCTGACTGAGTTGTCGATTGGACAGGTCGAAAAGGGGGTCCGAGCGTTCAAAGAATACGCGAAGAAGAATCCAGGCCTTGCCTTTGATGTGACGCGCGTTGGGTGCGGTTTGGCCGGAAATCCGGATAGTGTGGTAGCGCCTCTGTTTGTCGGCAGCCCCGCGAACGTCCATCTTCCGGAAACGTGGCGGCGGATGTTGGATCCCGGTGGAGCCGGCCAGGAACCGATTCGAGTGATCGTGGCAGGTTCCCGAGGGGTGAAGGACTGGGATCTTGTTCAATCGAAGCTCGAGAAAATTCTGGAGCGACACCCGAATGCGGTCATTCTATCGGGCGGTGCTCGCGGTGCGGATGAACTGGGTGAGCGATTTGCCGTCAACACCGGCCGTGGTTTGCGTCGAGTTCCGGCCGAATGGGAGCGGCACGGCAAACAGGCCGGGCCGATCCGGAACGAACAAATGGCGCACCTCGCGACGCATCTCGTGGCATTCTGGGATGGAGAGAGCCCGGGTACACGCCACATGATCGAAACCGCCCAGGGCGCTGGACTCCAGGTGAGGGTTGTTCAGACGGGGTAGCGTTCAGCGCAGGGCCTTTATCGCTGCGCGACGGTTCCAGATCGGCTAAGGACGGGGTATTCCAAGGATGGAGAAAACGATGGATAAGCACCGAGCATTGGCCCTCCTGCTGCTCATGGTGGTTGCCGGTTTTTCAGGGGTCAGCGCCGGTGAACCGCAAGGGTATTTTGTGGCTGGCGCAGGGGCCTATGAATCCCACGTCTGGTCGAAGCGGTTGCACTTCCAAAACCTGCCCGTATCAGGGTTGAGTCAATCCGCGGAAAGCAACCTCTTCATTGGAATCGAGATAAGCCGAACGGAGCCGTATTCCCGCTGGGATACAGCATCAGATCTGCTGACGGGGAGAACTCGCTGGTCGGGCCAGTTCGGTCACTATTTTATGGAGAACGCGGCGCTCTATGGGATCGCACAGTACGAACACTCAACGGGGAACCGAAACGCTGATGCGGATCGGATCCCGCCGGGTGAGCGATTCGGGATAGGGGTTGATTGGGCAATCAGCCCATCAAGTCGGTTACGTGCGGAGTATGCCGCGCCGACACGGGCATGGCGGGATCTTGGGGGGAATTCCCAGGGATTCGGTGCAGGTGGGGATTGGCGTGAGGATTCCCACCTGGAGATCGGATTTGGGTACCGGTTCTGACGACCGCCCCAATGGATGCAAGACAGAAACGAAAAAAGCCCGCCAGGGTTACCCGGCGGGCTTTTTTGCGGGCCGATTGCGCTCTAGTTCGACCTCAGGGCCTCGATGACCTCCGCCGCGGGCCGGTACCCTGCGTAGTTCTGACCATCTTCGGTGAAGATAGCCGGGGTTCCGCGAACACCCAATGACTGACCAAGCGCGAGGTGGGATTCCTGTGGGGTCGCGCAATCCGCGCGCAGATCGTCCAGGGGGTCACCGGATTTCGCTCGGTCCATCGCTCCGGTTCGGTCTGAAGCACACCAGATCCGATCCATAACCTCCGGTGAGTTCCGGCCGAGGACCGGGAACATCAGGTAGCGGACCTCAACGCCTGCATCGAGGTAGACGTCCATCTCCTCGTGGAGCTGCTGGCAGTAGGGGCAGTTGGGATCTGTGAACACGTTGATCGTAGCCGTGGTCGAGCCGTCGGGAGTGAACACCACGAGGTCCTCGCGGCTCACCGTTGAGAGTGCCTCCTTCCGTGCCTCGGCCTTGGCCTGATCGGTCAGATTGGTGTTTCCGTCGAGGTCGATGATGTCCCCATTGATCAGGTACCCCCGATCGGGGTCGACGTAAACGATTTCCGTTCCATAACGGGCTTCTACGAAGCCATCAATCGGGGCAGGTCGGAGGTGATCTGGGGTGTGAGTGGGGATCGCGTCGCCCAGTGCGGATTCGGCCGCGGCCTGGAGGCTCGGGTTCAAGTCACTCGATGCCACGGCCGGCGTCTCGGATCCGGTGACATTGGCGGACAACCCGAGACCGACCACGACCATACCCACCCCGGCGGTGAGTCCAAAAACCGCCTTGGTGGTCATGTGGCGTTGCTTCGTGTTCTTTTCACTCATGTTCTTCCTTGGTTCGTAGAGTTTGGCCCGACAGATGTCGGGCCGATTGGGTTGAGGGGTTATTCGGAAGGGTCGGCATCCGGTGAGGCGGGAACCGCCACGGCATTGCGAACCGAACCGTTCTTGATGATCGAAGACCCGGCTGTTGCTCGACCGTTGCGCGGCACGTCATCGCCCGCGATTCGGTTGGCACCCCCGGACGCGTTGAAGATCACGACATCCTGCCCCTGGAAAAGCAATGTCGCGGCTGTCATGTTGCCGGATCGTTGGTTGGGGGCGTGGGCTGTAACCCCCTGGCCGGCGCGCGCCTGCAAACGGAAGTCGGCGATAGGCGTGGCCTTCCCTAGACCTTTTTCGGTCACCACCATCAAGGCCGTGTGGGGCAGGTCGTCGTGACGGACGATGCCGCCAGCGATCACCTTCTCACCGTCCTTCATCTTGAGACCCCGAACACCCTGGCCTGTCCGGCCGATTGCTCGAGCTTCTTCCAGTGGAAATCGGATGGCCTTGGAATTGTCCGCGACAATCACGGCTTCCTCGGTCGCCGCGTCGTGGGAAATCCGTGCGCAAATGATCCGGTCGTCCTCGCTCAGGGAGATGCCCTGAACGCCGCCCTTGCGGGTAGCGTTGGAGAACCGCCCAATGGCCGTGCGCTTGATCAGGCCGTTGGCGGTAAAAATGACGAGGCTGGCCGATTCACTGTCGAGATCCGCCGCGGACAGCATCGCCACCACGTCACCTTCAAGCCCCTCGAAGATGTTGCGATAGTGGCGGCCTCGATTCCCCATCCCCGTGTCGGGTACGTCATAGACCTTGACTGCATGGACCTGCCCCGAGTCGGTGAGCGCCAGAAGGTAGTCGTGACTATTGCCAGTGTGGAAGGTCGTCACGAGGTCATCGTCATCGAGCGCGATGATCGAACGCCCCTTCGTGCCCCGGTTCTGGCGGTTCATGGCGTCGGCCGGCAGGCGCTTGATGTAGCCGTTCTGGGTGCCGATCAAAAGCACCTGTTCTTCGGGGATCAGGTCCGCGGCGGAGACCTTCGACAGCGAGTTGTCGATCTCGGTGCTGCGCTCGGTAGCGTGCTGATCGCACAGGTTCAGCAGTTCATCGCGCATCAACGTCACCTGACGCTCGGGTTTGGCGAGGATATCGCGCAGATCCTCGACCTTCGCGGTCAGGCTGTCGTGCTCGTCCCGGATGTCCTGGATCTGCATCCCCGTCAGGCGCTGGAGCTTCAAATCAAGAATGGCCTGGGACTGGGTTTCATCGATCCCCAGCAGGCCGATCAGGGCGGCTCGCGCATCTTCGGTATTCTGGCTGGCCCGAATCGCGGCGATGGTTTCGTCGAGACGATCCAGAGCGGCCAGATACCCCTCCAGGATATGAAGGCGGTCCAGTGCGCGGTCCAGATCATATTGGGTGCGCCGCTGGATGACTTCGATGCGGTGTGCCCGAAAATGCTCGAAGACATCTCGAATGCCGAGCTGAACGGGCGTTTGGCCGACCAGGGCCATGACGTTGTAGCTGACGCTGACCTCGAGGTTTGTGAGCGCGACAAGCTGGATGGCGACCAGGTCAGGCTCCACGCCGGCCTTCGTGTCCAGAACAATCCGAATGCCCTTCTTGTTTGATTCGTCGCGCATATCGGCGACGCCCTCGACGGTCTTCTCCTTGACCAGGTCCGCGATCTGCTCGACCAGCTTGGACTTGTTCAGGGCATAGGGGATCTCCGTGATGACAAGGCGCTTGGCTCCGCGCGATCGATCCTCGGTATGCCAGCGGGAGCGCAGCTTGATCGCTCCGCGTCCGGTGTCCAGCGCCTGGATGTAGCCATCGAGGCCATGGAGGATACCGCCTGTGGGGAAATCGGGCCCCGGCATGTGCTCTACCAGCTCCCGTGTTGAGATCTCCGGGTGGTCCAGCCAGGCGAGAAAAGCGTTCGCGGTTTCGGCCAGGTTGTGCGGCGGGATCGAGGTCGCCATGCCCACAGCGATCCCTTCGGACCCATTGACCCAGAGGTTCGGGTAGGTGAGGGGGAGCACGGAGGGCTCTTTCTCGGTACCGTCAAAGTTGTCCTTGAAGTCCACCGTGTTCTTGCCAATATCGGTGAACAGCTTCGCGCCCATCTTCGACAGGCGCATCTCGGTGTAACGCATCGCCGCGGCGTTGTCGCCATCGATCGAACCAAAATTACCCTGACCATCGATCAGCGGGTGCCGCATCGCCCATTCCTGAGCCATGCGTACGGCCGCGCCATAAGCGGCTGTATCCCCGTGGGGGTGATACTTACCGATTACGTCACCCACGACGCGAGCGGACTTCTTGTGTGCTGAACCGGGCATGATGCCGAGATCGTGCATGGCGTACAGGATCCGGCGATGCACGGGCTTCAGGCCATCCCGGGCGTCTGGCAGAGCCCGGTCGGTGATGACGGACAGCGAGTAGTCGAGGAACGACGACTCCATCATTTCTTTCGCCGGAAGATGAATCGGCGGGTTCTCGATCGTTTCTTCAGCCATATCGGTTTCCTTCCTCTGTGCTGATGGAACACCCCACTTCCACTATGGATCGGGGTGCTTCTTTATTGGCCTGCCGGGAGGGAGTCGAACCCACAACCTGCGGGATAGGAACCCGCGGATCTATCCGGTCGAGCTACCGGCAGTCGTTGTCTAGTCGCAGCCCCGCCCGACCTTTCCGCTGTCGTCCGGGGCGGTGAACTCCTTCCAGTGGCGCCACCCATTCGGGCAATGGAATCCCCACTCGCGAACCTTCGGACCCGTAATGAACAGGCTCAAAACCGGGGACGCGACCACCTCTAGCCGGTGCGGGGACCGGGCTCCTCGGAAAACACGGCTTCCGCCTTCCAGGAGCCGGCTACCGTTTGGCATGTGCTCCCTATAACAGCCGCTTAATACCCAGCTCATATTTCCGAGCCACGGATGGTCATGTAGTGCGCGATCGTCATCGCTCTTGATGACCGCGTGAAGGTACACGTTGAAGAGCCGATTCTTCGGAATGACGTACCAGCGGCGCAGGTAGTCGTTACCGATCACGAAGTCAGGGGGGCGGCGATTCATGTACCGGCGGGCCCAGCCCGAAAGCCAGCGGGTGATCGGGCCGATGGAGCGTTTATGCGAAGCCATGATGCACCCCGCCTTACAGGTCCAGCCGGGCACGTTCAGCACCCCGCTCGATGAATTCGCGACGTGGCGGCACTTCGGAACCCATTAGCGTCTCAAACACCGGGTCATCGGCTTTACGACCCCCATCTTCCGAATAGTGGATCTGTCCGATTCGACGGGTGGCGGGGTCCATGGCGGCTTCCCAGAGCTGGTCCGGGTTCATTTCCCCCAGGCCCTTGAAGCGCTGGACGCTCCACTTGTCCGAATCCGCCTGGCTGTCGAGAAAGGCCTGAAGCTCTTTATCGTCTTTCAGATAATGCGAGGTCTTGCCTTTGCGGACTCGGTACAGGGGCGGAAGAGCGACATAGACATACCCGTTCTCGATCAGATCGGGGGCGTAGACGTGGAAGAACGTCAGCGCCAAGCAAGCGATGTGCGCACCATCGGAGTCCGCGTCCGCAAGGATGATAATCTTGTGGTAGCGCAGGTTGTCGATGTTGAATTCGGTCTTGGGTCCGCAGCCCAGCGCCAGAACGAGGTTTTTGACCTCTTCGGATTTGATGATGCGCGCCGGGTCGGCCCGGTAGGTGTTCAGGATCTTTCCCTTCAGCGGGAGGATGGCCTGAAACTCGCGCTCGCGACCCTGCTTGGCGGAGCCGCCGGCCGAATCCCCCTCGACGATGAACAGCTCCGATTTGGCGGGGTCCTGCTCCTGGCAATCGGCCAGCTTGCCGGGTAGGGCGGTGGCGCTGATGACGCTCTTGCGGCTCACGACAAGCTCGGCCGCCTTGTCGGCCGCTTCGCGCTTCTTCTGCTCCAGCTTCGCGCGCTCCACGATCGCCTTCGCAATCTGCGGGTTCTCCTCGAACACTCGGTCGATCAGGTCGCGGGTCGCGCGGGATACGACGCCATTGATCGGCGGGTTCTTCAGTTTTTCCTTGGTCTGACCGGCAAAGGTCGGGTTGCCCAGGCGTACCGCGACCGCACCCACCAGACCGGCCATCACGTCGTCGGTCGAAAGGGACTGATTGGCCCGCAGCATGTTGTTGTTCTGGGCATAGGTCTCAACCGCGCGTTTGATCGACGTTTTCATCCCGGTGATGTGGGTGCCATCCGATGTCGGGATGATGTTGGCGAAACCCGTTACGACCCCGGCGCGCTCGTGCCAGCGAAGCGCGATCGAAACCTCGACGTCGCCCTCAGCCTCAACCGCCTCCTCGCTACTGGTGGAAAGGGTCTCGGTGAGCGCGGCCCCGCTCTTTCCGGCGAGGTCGTCCAGGATCTCGCTGAATGCGCCAAAACAGTATTCGACTTCCCGCGCAGGTTCATCGGCGCGCGCTTCCGCCCGCAGCAAGAGGGTCAACCCCGGTGCCAGATACGCCGTCTTTTTTAGACGCTCGGCCACAGTCTCGAAATCCACCTCGGCGTCGTCGTCGAAGTAACGAAGGTCCGGCCAGAATCGAATGTGCGTCCCGGTATCCTGGCCTTTATACGGCTGGATCTCCGGCTGTTCGGGCTCACCCCCGTTCACGAATCGCTGGGTGTATCGCTTGCCATCCCGACGAATGTCCATTTGGAACTCGGTCGAGAGGGCATTGGTCACGGCGGAGCCAACACCATGCAGCCCCCCGGAAAACTTGTACGCCTCGTTATCGAACTTACCCCCAGCATGCAGGGTGGTAACAAGAAGGGCCGCTGCATGCATACCCTTCTCGGTGTGCATGTCGATCGGGATGCCTCGACCATTATCGGAAACCGAGTAGGATCCATCGGCGTGGAAGACCATCTCGATGCGATCGCCATGACCGCCAATGGCTTCATCCACCGCATTGTCGATGATCTCGTAGAAGATGTGACGCAGACCGGCCGAATCGGTACCCCCGATGTACATGCCGGGTCGTTTGCGCACCGGCTCCAGCCCTTCAAGGACCTGGATCGAACTGCTGTTGTAGGTCGAAACGGTTTCATTCATGGCGATAGAAGTCCTTTTGGTCGTCATGGTGGTTGGTCGCCGCTCCTGATGCGGCGATGGGCAGCACACTACCTATTGAGCGGCCTTTGTCGAGTTTTTTACGCCGTCAACGAAAACTGGACAGAACGCGCTGATTCGATAGAGTCGAAGACATCAAGAACGAAAGGAGAAGACGACATGGCGAAACACGAAGAAACCCGCTTGGGATGGCTGAGCCGAGCCGCTGACCGACTGGAGAGCAAGGCAGATCGCATGCTCAAGGAATCCGATGAGATCGAAAAGAAGCGGAAAGCGAAAGCGAAAAAGGGAACTGGAACGTCGCTGACCGGATTGATGCTGGGCGCGGCGATCATGGGGTATGACGAAGACAACTAGCGCCCTCCATCATGTGGCAAATCACGCCGGGGAGGGATCGCTAACCTAGTCGTCAAAAACAGGCCGCCACTCCGTAATCGTAACACTGGTGTCCTCACTACTCTCTGCCTTGGGAAGGTTAGGGTTCTGAATATCCTCGATCTGCTCGAAGCGGAAGTTACCCGGCAACCGGATATCCCCTTCGGTCACGATGCTTCCTTTAAGCGCCCCCCGGCCATTTTGGCGGAAACCATCATTGCTCCAGAAGACGCCGGCCGAATCCGTCGAGCCGTTCATAGTGATCCCGCCGCCTGCGATGATCACGGTGTTGACCGCGCCGTCACTGCCCAGCGAGGTGCCACCCCTCATATTGATCGAACCCGCGGAAACCAGAGTGGCGTTGCTGAAATCGCCGGAAACGCGCATTTCGCCTGTGGAGCAGTAGAAGACGCGTCCGCCCTGGTCCCCTTCCAGATTCACATCGCAGCTTCGGCCGCCCCCTGAATCGGCTTGCTGCTCAAGCCGCGAAAGCGTCTCGGAATCCACATGGGGGATGTCGGCTACCGTGTCGGTCATCTCCACAACGCCGGGCATGGCCTCTCCGCTCCAGGAGTCGCTCGTCAACTCGGAAAACGGCCCGACGACACCCCCGCTCCCTACAGTCATCGTCCCCGACAGGAAGCTGTTGCGAATGTTGCCACCGGAGGAAAAGAAGGAACTGGCCCAGACGTTGCCATCGAGGTGGACATTCCCCCCGTTGACCGTGATCGAGCCGTTGGACGTAAGACCATTTCCGAAGATGGGGTCCGTGACCAGGCTCGAGTCGAAGTCATAGAGGACGCGAAGGTGGACCTCGCTGGATGCAGGAGCACTCAGATCCAGGCCGCCGTGGGTTGTACCGATGATCGTGGCTTCAAGATTGCGAGGGGTGGCGCAATGGGTGGCATCTGCATCGATTCGGTATCCGAGCAGGTACCCATTCGAGCCCGAGTCCTCTACGGTGACGGGGTCTTGGAAATGCCCGGACAGACTCGAGAGGTCGCAAACCGGGGAGTCTTCAATCGATCGAAGCACATCGTAGGCGCCCGTCTCTGCCGCGTGGTGAGCCAAAGAATGCAGGTCCTGGCTTGACGCCATTTGCTCGTGAAACGAAACGTCCCGAACGGTGGCTACAACCATTGTACTAAGCATGAGGAGAAGCAGGAGCGTCACCAAGAGCGAGGAACCTCGTTCTCGATATCTGAGCATAGAGGTGCAGCAATTCATGAAGGGGCCTCCTGGTTGGGGCGTAGCGCCGCCGTCAAGGACCAGGAAGTGGGGTGGACGGCGTCAGGGCTGACTTCTACAAAAAAGCGAACCGCTTGGGCCCCGGTGGATAGGGAATTGAAACTTTCATGCAGGACCAGTCCATCGGCAGGGGATCCGTAGGCAATGGAGAAGGCTGTGATGGCGTCCGCGATCACAACGGGTGACCCATGTTCGGGATCGCACATGATCTGATCCGAATCGGAGCGGTAAATACGCTGGGAGAAAGACTCCCCGGTGGTGATTTCCGCTGGGCCGTTGCCCCGGCAATCGCGCATTCCATCCCGCATCGTGTAATCCAGAACGAGCACATCATTATTGCTGGCGGGCCCAACGCGATCCGCTTGCCGGACCATCCGCAGGATGGATGAGTTGACGGCCCGCTGAGTCTCTTGCGCCAGATCAAGTCCTTGCTTGGAAGCGGCAACGGAAGTGAGCGAGCTGTAGAGACCGATCGTGCCTGCGACAATTAGGAGCCCGAGAAGCATCGAGATCATCAGCTCGATAAGGGAAAAACCGGATTCGGCGGAACGGTAGGGAGGGTGAATCAAGAGCATGCCCCCCTTGGATCGAGAATGCGTTTCGTGTGGATGACGCGAGCCGTCACCGGGTCTTCACTCTCGCTCATCATCGTAGAAGTGACCCAGTTCAATTCGACCGACACGAGCCCCTGGGCGCCTTGCTGGACACTCGATTCCACCGACTCTAATCGCTCAAGCTGATCTTGGGCGGATTCGAACCAATCGGTGTGGATTTTGGTAACGACCTCTGGACTCAAATGCCGGTTTTCACCGTCGCCTTCCCATGCGTGGCACGCATTGGCCCAGAGGCCCTCAAAGAATGAGTCCACTTGGCCGCTCGCCAAGGTTCGCTCGTGGCTTGCCGTTGAAGCCTGGAGGGCGTTGAGCTGGAGAGAGGCTGCGCCAAGGAGCCCGATCGAGATAATGACGAGAGAGACGAGCACCTCGATCAGGGAGAAGCCCCCGCTACGCTGTGCAAGCATTAGTGGCAGCCCTCACGACCGCTGCGTGTGATTCCACTGACACGAGTGCACACATGCCGATCTTCCTCATAACCCGCCGCTTGAAGCTGGAATTCGATGGGCCGGTTGGGGGTGCCGGATGAGCGGAAGGTCACGCCATCCAGGTGGCTCGAGGAAAGAATCAAGCGACTCGGGAGATCTTCCTCAAAGTGCAGAACCGTATCATCGGCCACGATGATCCAACCGGTGCTCCAGTCGGTGGTCGAGGCGCATGTCTCGCCCTCGGAAACCGCGCAAACAGTAACCGGGGTGCGATTGGAAACGGCATACTGGCGGGCGGACTGCAATGAACCGACCAGCGAATTCGTGGTGAGGGTCACCTCGTTCTTGGAGATCAAGGATGCGAAAGAGGGCGCTGCAATCGCCGAGAGGATGGCGAGGATCCCGATCGCAAACATCAACTCCAGGAGTGTGAACCCAGACGGGCGAAGGGCATTACCAACAGCCATCGTCGTCAGCCCCTTTTCGACCATGATGGGTGAGCGTCAGCGTCCCACACGAGTGGCCCACCTGGGGGCCGGACGGTGTGGCCGCCAGGATGAATGTTGATGCTTTGGCATCAATGCTGATGGTATAAGCCACCGCCCCGCTTTCGGGAGAATGCGTTCGAGGCAGGTCATCCGTATCCGGGTAGACACCGTTTCGCGTTCGGTACTGCTCAGCAAACGATGCCAGAGCAAACAGGTCCATCTGGGCATTCCCCAGCCGGGTTCGCTCTACATAGGACGAGTAGGCGGGCAGTGCGATCGCGGCAAGAATGCCGACGATGGCCGTGGCGATCATCAGTTCAAGCAGTGTGAAACCTTGAGTCGATTGCATGCGGAAATCCGTTTCCTAGCTCTGCCCATCGCGGGCAACACAGTTCATTGGGCCCAGCCGCCTTGAAGAGGGGGTCTCTCGGTTAGGGAGTGCGTGAGGGTGACAGGGCGCACCTAGACACGCAGACCGGAGACCCCCTCTTCAAAGAGGTTGGTGAAAAAGCCACGGATCGAGCGTGCGGAGACGCATCCGGAACGGGATGGGATTTCGGATGCGGCGGAGAAAGGATCGATACATCCCACCCCAACCCTCTCCCAAGGGAGAAGAAGCTCGTACGTAAGCGGAGCAGCAAGGATGCCCCAAACGGGTAGAGCGCAGGAGAGAATGAGCGGGACGTCATGAAGATCCTTTTCTACAATGCCGATCCGTGGCTGCTGGTAAATCTGCATGGATCGAGGATTGCGTGTCAAATACCATCCACACTCCAGGACCGAGAGTGCGGGTCCTATCGATACGGGGAAAATAATCGACAGTACGAAATCGGACGATAAAGTGAGCCCTAGATGGGCGCTCAATCAAGGCAGTAGAGCGCGCATCGCGAACATCCCAAAACTGCATTTGAACCCTAAGGATAGGCGTTGTATGCTCGGAAGGAATATGACCCCCGCCAAGGGTGACTGGCTTCAGCTCTCCCCGAGCTGGAACGTGCGAAAACCGCACGACCGACGGCGCGTGAAGCCTCGCGCGCTGATCAAACCTCCGATCAAGTTGCGTCTCAAGGAAGACGCGAAAACGGAGGACGCGCGGGACACCAACGCTCGCGCGAAACGCGTTTCTCCAGCGGATCCCCGAAAGGGCTGCTGCGACCCGGCCTATGTGGGCCGCTATCGGAGAAACCAACCATGCTAAATCTGACAACTCAGTTAATCGTGCTCCGCTGCAAAGACGGGATGGATCAGGTGATCCAGCCATGCGGCGTAGTGGCGAGCATTGAATACCTTGACGAAATCGCGGGCTACCAGTTTGGAGTCCCGGTAGTGAAGCGATCCATCAAAGAAGTGCACGGTATGCCGGAAGCGGGGACGGCCTGTTTGGTGTCACCCACCGTGCTGGCGGCGGTACCGGGGCGTCCAGGCGTATTCGCGCCTGACGCGGGAGATTCGGCGATTCGGGACGAGAAAGGTCAGATCGTGGCCTACACCCGTCTGGTTTCGGCGTAATCAATCCACTTCAGGAGGGAAATCGCATGCACCACGTGATGGTCGTCATGCACGGCAAAGCACAGTGCCGTGTTCTGGAATCCGGCTTGCCCTACGCTGTAGCGCGAAAGCGAGCCGAAGACTACATCCAAAAACGTATTGAAGAGGCGTATCCAATCCGCGATGTCCAAAGCAAAGGAATCCGAGCGGATGGAGCTGGAATGATCCGAGGGGCCCGCGGCAAAGCGCTGGAGACGATCTGGATCACACCGACCCTTGAGCATTCGTTTCGCGCCGGCGCATAGCCGGATGCATTGGGCGCCTCGAGCGCTCTTTACAACCCGCCGCAAAGGGGATTATCAACACACCCCGAGCGGCCGGGGTGTGCCGTCCGAAGGGGAGCACCATGGACAACACCCTCAAGTACAGCGTTAAGCAATACACCCAAGCGGGAACGGCTTCGATCGTAGCGTGCTGCATTAACCTCGCGGGCGCGCAAAGCGTGCTGGCGGGGCTGGCGGCCGCCACATCGGAGTTCATGGGCGGTATGGAAACCGTTTCAGGACCGATGGAATGGATGATTCGTGACCAGGATGGACGCGTAATCGAGCACTTCTGGATTGAAGAGCTGGCGGATCACCGGGAGGCTATTAAGTGGCCCAACCTGGAGCTGCCTCCCATCAACCTGATGAATGCGCCAGCACCAGGAATTCACCCATCCCGCTGACGCGAATGCGTCATGGTTTTCCGCCTCAAAGGGGTACCGGAAAACTCGACTTACCCAAAAAACGAGCGACAATGATCGCCCGTTTCGACGGTAGCTTTTCAACCTTCCTCGGGTATATGAGGTCAGTTCAGGGATCTGATGAAAATCTCGCCTCGCCCCCTGTGCTCTCAAGCGAGTTTAGCGGGCTTGGATCACGTCAACAGGAGACGACATGAAAAGCGTTTTTCGTAGAATTGGTTCATTGCTCGATACCCTCGAGCATTTTGGCGATCAACTCATCGAAAAGGGGGAAGAATACGATCCCCCAAAACGCCCGGCGGATAAACAAAAGGAGTATGCCGCCAAAAAATCCGCCGCTTATTTTGTTGTAGGCGGTGAATCCACTAGCGAATAGGTAGGGAGAGAAAACCCCCAGGAAGAAGCCCGGCGCATTGCGTCGGGCTTTTTTCGTTTAGAAACTCGACAAAATCGAAGGATCCCATACCTTTTCGCCTGAAAAGGAGGGCGCATGGGTATCAATAAAATAGTCTCGGTGCTCGACCGAATCGAGGAGTGGGTCGATAGATGGCTGGACCGCACGAGCGGTGTAGCGCGCTCCACGACCCTGCGGGATCGCCAGGCATCGGAATCGAGCCATCGTTCGATCCAGATTCCGAAGGGTCGCTGGAGGGTGAATCAATCCGTCCGGACCCGGGAGCGTGTTCGCGAGATTGCCAGGGCGTCCGGATGGAAATCCGCTATAGGGTATCTTCGAAAGATTGACCCGCTGGTGTTCGAAGAGTTTGTTTTGACCGGGTTCGAAATGCGGGGTCATCGCGTGAGGCGGTCCCAACGATATAGTGGCGACGGTGGGATCGATGGACGGGTTTTTCTGCACGGCGAGTGGTGGCTGATTCAGTCCAAGCGATATGCGGCCTCGATCCGACCGGAGGATGTTCGTGAATTTGCCCGAGTGTGCGAAAGAGAAGCGGCCCGCGGATTTTTCGTCCATACGGGCCGCACGGGTCCTCAATCAAGAAGGGCTTTTCGGAGAAACCCGGCTATCCAAGTGCTGTCAGGGAGGCAGATGGTCCGGCACCTCTTGGATATGGACTAAACTGATGCAATGGCGCCCTGTGTTTCGGGCGCGCTCTTTTTATGACCCATATCCGTTGAATCGATCACGATCGGACCTGTCCAGCACGCATCATCCGAAACTGAAAAGATCGCTTCTGGGACGGGGCCCATGCGCTTCTCCGCCTCCAGGGCATCCGGGGTACGGTCCCGAACGGCGTCAACAGTCAGCGGGAAGTGGTGGTACCGCATCGAAGCCCTCAGGGCGGCTCTCATGTGCTGGCGGTACACCTTGAACCGCTTCTGGAATTCATCGTTGGGCATCTCTCCCAGCGACCGCAGAAAAAGCATTGAGGCTTCGAGAAGGTCTCCGTCCTTAATGAGGTCACGAGCAAGGAGCCCGAGTCCGGTTTTGATGCGGATCTGTAGGGTATCCTTGGGGTCCGTAATCGGAAAGGTGTCGAGATTGAAGCCTTGCGCTCGCAAGCGCCGATCCATTTCATCGAGCGCCTCGTCAATCGGGCCGCGCGCTTGCTCCATGGCGAGGCGTGCCCGCTGGACCCACCACGCGCCAAATGGGTTGCCGCGAGCGGCATCCCGCCAGGGATCTCGCATCTTCCGCTCGTAGAGGTAGAAGCCCACGATGATGTGCTGAGTGATGCGCCCATCTCCGTCTTTTACGACAGGCCGGCCGTTCATCATCATCAGGCCGGTGTTCGTGTAGAGCGGGAGATCCTGGGTTAGGGCAATACTGGGTCGCCCGGTTGGCACGTCGTAGCCCGGGACATTGAAATCGTTCGTTTCTTCAGTCATGGAGGGTTCCTTCCCATGCGGGTAAAAGATCGAAAATCGACCGTGGATTGTTGAAGCGATACCCTGTGAGCAGGATCACGCTCAAGGAAGAGTACCAGTAGAAATGGATGCAGACAAAAGCCATGTTCTGGATTTGCGACCCGACGAATCCGATGCGGAGTGGGGGAGGCGCCCAAGGTGGTGCAGGGCCCTCCTCCGCCTGTGTCGGGTCGAGGTCGAATATCGAACGGAAACCGTGCGGAAACTCAAAGCACCTGGGCCGCTCGTCGTGACCTGCAACCACCAGTCGTATATCGATGGCCCGATCATCGCACTCGCCTCTCCTGTGCCGATGCTATATGCGGTCGATCCGGTGTTCGCGCGGGATAACCCATGGACCTCACGCGCCTTGGGCGCGTTAGCCGCTGCGGGGCTAGGGTCGGTAATCCCGGTATCCAACGAGAGCCCGACCGGGGTGCGGCATTTGTTGAGAGCCCTTCGGGCTGGAGGGAAGGTTATGATTTTCCCCGAAGGAGGGATTAGCGAGAACGGCGTCCCGAAAAGCGGCGCGCCGGGCGTGGAGTGGCTTAAAGCACGATCCGGGGCGCGAGAGTGCGCGATTCAGATCGAAGGCGCACATCGAAGTCGGGTGTTTGGAAAGCGCGGAGAAAGCTGGCGGCCGAGGGTCCGACTCCGGTTCTGAGATGGCCTTGAAAGGGCGTGTGCTCTGTGGTTGACTGACTGTGATTCAACCTTCCTCGGGTATATGAGGTGAGTTAGCGGCTCAAAAAAACCGTGCTTCAGTCCAATCGATCTTGCGAGATTGGTTCGACTGAATCCCCGAGGCCAATACGTGCCTCGTACTCCCTCCCGGGCACATCATCCCGGTGAGGATCATGTGCCCCCTTAAAAGGAGCACATGATGCCGCTTCCGTATGGAGCGCGGTCGTTGACTGTCCGGCAGTTCATGTCGAAATACGGTCACCGACCCCTCAAATTCGACCGGTCTATGCGACTGGTCTTCGCCTAAGCATCTTTACCCCACCGGGGCCACTACTCCCCGGTGCGGGCGTGGTGGCTCCTTTTTTGGAGAGTCACCATGAATACCGAGCTGCTTCGCGACAAAGAAATCCTGTCTACGTTCGCCGACATCCCGAAGGCGTCCTGGATGATCCAGGCAGAAATGCTGGAGATCATCCCGAATACGGATTCGTTGCAGGACGATGAACTGGAAATTCTCGATGGAAGGCTGAAAAGCCGGATCGAGAATGCTCTGAAGAATCAGGGCATGACCCAGTAGACAAAACAGCCTCTTGATGAGGCGGGAACCACCTTCTGGGTGGTTCCTTCCATCCACGACCGGAGTGCCGGACGTGGATGGCGGGAGCCACTCAGAAGACCTGGAGACCGCCACCATGAAGATCGCTGATATTGATCGAGACCACCTCGCCGTTTTTGCCGAGATCCCTGTGGAAGCCTGGTTGATCCAGGCGCAACTCCTTGGAATCATGCCGGATATTGATGGCATCCATGAGCGGGAGCAAGCGGTCGTAGCCGACCGGTTTGAATCCCGCCTCAAGGTGGCGCTCAAAAACCACGGGCTCCATTAGGACCCTCCTGCGATCTTGCGGGACAAGCCTCCCCACAAAGGGGGGCTTCTACTGAGGGTGGGAAGCCGCCCTCAGTAGAAGCCTGGCCCTTACGCTTCCTGTCCTACCCCGCAACACCCCCTCCTAGCCACTCACCTTCCATGCAAGCACCCCCCCTTGCTGCCCCGAGATTTCGCCGGGGAGAAAAAATCGAAACAAGCCCCGAGAAAAAATAGCCAAGACCCCGATCATTTTGTAGCGTCTACGGTAGAGGCAGTCTGTCCTCGCTAAAACCGAAGAACCACGGAGGGTCAATGGATCACCAGAAAGGAACAATGAAGTCCATCGAGGAAAAGATGGGGCGGACGAAGGAGGCGCTGGAGGCGCTTATTGATGACCCACGCTTTCTGGGCACGTACCACGCCAAGGAGAAGCGAGAGGCGTATTTTCTGGACGTTGTCCTGATGGGCACCGATGGCATGGTGGTAACGCCGGCTCGAGTGGCCTGGGGATCCAGATTCATCGTTCCTGGGTGGACGCCCGATCAGCAGTCGGACTTCGCTAAAACGGATGGCGTCCGGCGGGCGTGGCTGGTACTCCATGCGCCCCAATCTGAGGAAGGGCCGACCTGGTACCCGATCGTGGATCAGCACAACATCTTCTTCACGTTCAAAGACGAAGACGACTGGGAGGCCCTGGAGTGGGCGACGAACCGGTTGGGCAAGCTGGCGGAAAATAAGGAAGAGGAGGTCACCGCTTCAATCGACCTGGAGAGCTGGTTGCGTGCAGCACCTGCGGACGAGCTTCTGATGCTCGCCGATACGCAATGGGGGCGAAAGGGGGTTCTTGATGAGGCGCGTGAATCTCTCGCTGCGCACTATACGGGTCGAGAGGGAGAAGTCTTTCAGGAATATCAAGACCAGGCGGCGCGTGTCACGATCGACAGCGATCCCGACGCCATCCTGGAATGGCTGTACCGCAACCGCCCGTGGGCTTTCGCGACCGTTGTCCTGGTTCCTTATACTCAGGAGTTTCATCCGGCGGCGATCTGCGTCCAGATGGACGACTGGTTGAACCGGGCGATCCAGGTAGCCCATCCCGGGCTGAATATCTCGGAAACGGATGGACGGGCGATTAGCGAGATCGCCCGCGAGATGCTCGAGCGCATTCCGGATGACGTCGGTGAGTCCAAAGAAGGAGGGTCGGCTTCTTCAGGGTTGGATCCGAAAGTATCGAAAATCAGGGACGCGAAACGTCGCGGCGAATAGCTCGCCCCATACGGAAGAAAGGATTCTTCATGCCAAACGAGCAAGACAAGCTGAGTCACGCCACAAGCCCCTCCACCGAGGTGCCGAAAAGCGCCCGAGAGAACGAAAAGCGACGCACACCAGGAGCTGGACGTGCCATGAGGTTGGCCTGGGGGGGTCTGGTGGTGATCGCTGCCCCGATCCTGGGATTCGCGGCTCTCAACACCACGCCCATCGCAGTTGCGCTGCTGGCGGCCCTCCCCATGCTCTGGGCTCTCACTCTCAACCGGTGGGCGGCTGGGATGGCAGCGGGCCTGTTTGTTGCAGCCGCCGGCTGGAGTGTTGCACCGGCGGTACCGAACCATTTCGACGACGCATCGCTGTTAATGGGGATCGGGGCGGTCGCGCTTGTCGGAGGGGTCCATGCGATCGTTTGGTTGCTGGCCTGGGCCCCGGGCGTTGGGCGAGGCTTCTCGGGGGTGGCGGCGATTCTGGTCTTCGCACTCCCCCCGTTGGTCTGGGTGGGGTGGGCCTCTCCGCTCAATGCGGCCGGGGTCTTTCTTCCGGGCCTTGGCTGGTTTGGCTTGGGGGTGTTTCTGGCCGGGCTCCTGCTGGTCATGATGTCCAGGGTTGTATCGGCACTGGCGCTGACCGTGCTTGTGATGGCGGTCTTCTGGGGCGGACCTGAGATGCCACTGGCGGACCGAGTGGATCCCTCGGATCGCGACTGGCTTGGCGTTGATACACAGCTCGGCAAACTCGACTTCACGAATGCACGCGATGTCACCCAGCGTCAAAGGGATGTGTTCAAGTCGATTGATGAGAACCGACGATCGGAGCCTTATGTGCTTCTCCCGGAGACCATCGTCGGCGAATGGAAGTTTGCCGAGCCGATGTGGAGCGCGTGGGAGTCACCCGGATTCGGCGCCCTGGTCGGGACTCAGATTCATCGCGACACTCGCGGATACCACAACAGCCTGGTTGGTGTTGGCAGGTTTGCGGGGCTGCGGTATGACCAGCGGTTCCCGATCCCCTGGGCGATGTGGAACCCGCTGGATCCGGACGCGGCGCGGGCGGACCCCTCCGGGCCGGGTGCGATTCAGCACGAAGGACAGACGATTGGGGTGCTCATCTGTTACGAGCAACTCGTGGCCTTCCCCATCCTGACCACGCTCTGGGAGCGTCCGGATGTGATCGTCGCTCCTTCCAATGCCTGGTGGGCGGCGAATGACGCCATACCAGAGATGCAGAGGAACATCATGCAGGCATGGGGGCGCCTATTCCGGGTGCCTGTAGTGACTGCGATCAACTTTTCTGACAGCGGAACCGTTCCGAACGCCCAGAAAGTGGGCGGAGGTACTTAAATGAACGAAGCAATGGTTGCAACGGGAATGGCATCAGAGAACGAGCGAACCCAGGTACGTGCACAGGAACACATTGCGATGTTTCTGGCCTTGGGGGGCGCTGGCTTGGCGGCCTTGGTGTCACCGTGGTGGCTCTTTATGGCGGTATTTTTCGCGCTGGCTCACTGGATGATGGTGGATGAAGCAGAACGCGTAGGGGCTCATGAGCACAAGATGGAACGTTCCCAGAGAGTGGCCGAACAACTCATCTCATCGGGCGTGAACGCGCAATTCGATGCGGAGGGTGTACCGCGATCCCATCGCGCAGCGCGCTTCGAGATCCATGATCTGCGAATCAAACGTGATGGAGAAGACGGACTCACGGTAAAGGCCTGGGTGCAGCGAGACGATGGTGCTTGGTATGCAGTTACCGCGGAAGTACCGACGTCCGGCTCAGAAAGGGCTCCTAGTGTCCAGGTGTCACCCGAATCTAATAAGGAACGTTCTGAATGAACAAGAGCCGGATGACCGCTGGCATGCGATACATCGTCCCGATTGTCGTATTGCTTAGTTCAACGGCATTGGTGTGGGTGGCGCATTTGTATGTCGCTGATCGCGAGAGAACGGAGGCATCGAGTGCGGCCTCCGTTATCGCTTTGCTCATTCAGAATACAAACGCGAAGTCCATGGAGAGCATTCAGGAGAAGGTGGAATCCTGGCGCCAGAATTACGATGACGAAGGGCTCACGATCTATATCGAAACGCCCGAAGGGTTTTGGTCGGACTGGGACGAGAGATCCGAAGCGGGAAAAGAGTTGATGCCAGAATCCATCAGCACATCGACCGCTCGTGCCGTGATCAATTACGAAGATGGTCAATCCGGTTTTGTTGAAGTGCAAGGTCGATACTCGCCAATGGCCTGGACCCTCATGTGGTTAAGCGCGCTTTCGATGGCTCTTGTTGCGGTCCTCGCAGGAGTCAGTGTACTCCACATGATGAGTGAAAAAGGATTACTGTCGATCCTGAAACGCCTCTCGGATGTCGCAGTAGGGAGAGCGCCCTGTTCGGAAGGTAAGGGCAAGCTGGCCGGGATTCGGTGGCGGTGGCCGCATCGTGAGCTGCAAGAGGCGATCGACCGCTTGGAATCGAAGATTCAGGACACGTACGAGTCGCAAGAGCGAATTAGAAAAAGTCAACGGGTGCTTGAGCTGAAAGAGAACTGGCATAAACAGCTCACGCATGACATTCGGACCCCTCTTGGGAACATCGCGAACTGGGCAGAGTACGCGCTAACCGAGCTAGGGAGAGGAGGAGCGCCACTGGATGCAGCGGAGCCCCTTCATCATATCCTGGAACTGTGCGAAAGCGCATCCAAACGCCTCCATAAGGAACTGGAGATATCCAAAGGCGATGAGATCAAGACGACTCCGTTTAATATCGCGCAGATTGTTGAAGACGCGGTCATCAGCATCAAGAGGATACGAGGGAGAACACGCGATCACAAAATTCGCATCAACGCGGATATTCCGACCGTTATTGTATCCGGTCGCGACGTGATATCCAGTGCAGTCGATAACCTGCTATCCAATGCAGAGAAATGGACGCCAACCGGAAAGAGCGTAGAGGTTATTGTGAGTCGAACGGGGCGAAACGAAATCGCGATCGACGTTCGTGACGAAGGGGAGGGGGTTTCCAACGACGCGAAAAACGCGATCTTTGACCCCGTGGAGCCTGGAGAGGTTGTGGCGGACGAATCACCCTCATCTAAAGTGGAAGGGTTGGGTCTGAAGATGGGCTTGAAGTACGTTGCGAAAAACATTCAAGCCATCGGCGGCGATATTCGTCTAATGGAGGAGGAGCATCCACTCGGCGGGGCCTGGTTTCAGGTGATCTTCCCGTTCTTCGACGCTAAGCGCTTTGAGGACCTGGATAAACAAGCTGGTGAACAAACAAAAACGGAAGTTCTGATCGGATCGAAAGATCCGCAACGCGCGAAGCGGATCGCGGCCAATGTGGGACGTGTGAACGGGGTCAGCGCGTCGATTCTCGATAACGATAAGAGAGTATCCGTAAAAGGCGACATTTTGATTTTGGATAGTCCCGAGGATTACCACTGGGCGGATGCGCGATTCAACTCCAGGGAAAAGATTTATATCGATGACCCGGATAATACGATCGAGATGCACATCAAAGGGTGGGTCCCGCAGCAAGAAATAAGGAACAAGGTTGAGTTGATTCGAGCAGAGAAGTCAAAACGCGCGTTACGAGGGATTTCAGGAATAAAGGGAGTCCACGATGGCAATAACCAGCTTTTGCTAGTGGATGATTCCCCGATGAATACCGAAACGCTCAGCAAAATGCTCGGGGCTCGATATCCTTCACTAAAGGACAGAATAGTGAGGGCTGAAAACGCCGAAGAAGCGGTCGCTATTCAGGAATCCGGAGGGGCCTATGTGGCAGCGGCAATAATCGACTATCAGATGCCGGATGCGAATGGTCTGGAATGTGCTGAAAGGTTGCTAGAGGGAAATCCGAACATTCATCTGGCGATCATGACAGGAAATACCGAGATGATAGATACAGACGAAGCGGGCCGGGTGAAGATCGAACATATTATGTCGCGTGGATCGAATAATAGCGCGATACTGGATGAATTTTTGAAGGGAGCGATGGGTGTCGAGCCATCTGCAATGATTGGCGTTGAAAGTAACTCGCAGTTTGTGCCGAATCGGGAGCAGATTATCGAGTTCACCAAGAAGCAAGTCGAAATGGGGATCGACGCGATGGAAAAATCCGACCATGATATGCTCGGTCGGGTTCTTCATACGGCGGTAGGGACGTTGAGTGTAACCCGTAATGATCGCTTGGCGCGTATCTTTGAGGCCGCAGAAGAAAGCGCGAAGCAGGCGGACTGGGCAATGGTTCAAAAGCGATTGCAGGAGGCGCTGTATGCTATACGGCATTGATGTCATCGAGGATGAAGGAATGTTCCTTGATTATATTGTGCAGACCGTAGAGCGAGGGATGCGAGCGAATGGGTATATGATCGAAGATGTGAATGGGTACACGTCGCTCGAAGAGTACAAGCGGGCTCGTAACGATTGGGAAGCGCAAGACGAGGGATGTCCGAGGATTGTTGTGCTGGATCTGAATTTGCAGGGAGGCCTTTCGGGTTTTGCGGCGATCCGGAAGCGAGACTGCTGTCTTTCTCCCGAAGACAAGGTCTGGGTGTTTAGTCGAGAGGTGGATCTGCCAATGATCGCTGCGATGCTTGAATCGCAAATGATTGAAGGGTATCTCACGAAGAGATCCGGCAAGATCGAAGAGCTAGTGGATGCGATCGAGGCCACATTTCGCGGGGAGACGTACGAGACAGAGATCATGGAGAAGGCAAGGCGGTGTGGAGAGCGGTATGCGCCCGACTTGCTGACAGAACGGGAAGTGGAAGCGGCCGTGCAGCTCTATATTGCACGAAGAACGCCGAAGCAGGCGGCGGGGGAGCTTGGCCTGGAGCCGTCAACCATATACACGCTCCGGCGGCGCATCGAGCAGAAAATGGGGACGGGGAGTGACGTGGAAATCCATGGAATCCTCACGAAGGCCGGATTTCACTTGTAGGGCTTGTTGGCGGTGCGCGTGGCAAAATTAGCACAAATGAGGGCGTGACAAGCAGGAGAAGGCGCACTAAGGTATCAAACATCCAAGGACGGATGAGGGCTTCAAGGCCGAAGCCTGGATGGGTCGAAAGGCAAGGACGAACAGACCCCCAAGGAAGGAGCGGCACGGATGCCGAAGGCGCGAGACCAGGAGGTCTCGTTCGCCCGAACGAGCGGGTTCGGGTACAGCAAGCCAGAGCGGAAGACTCTGGAGCGAGGTTGTCAGGGATGACAAACAAGAGGGTGGTGCAAGGCGCACCGGACTAGCGAAGGATTCGCGACCCGAAGGGATTTCGGGGGCTCAGGACGAGCAGATAAAGCCAGCTCACGGCGACGGTGAGCTGGCTTTTTTTATGCCTGAAATCCGGGCCGAATTTAATTCGACAAGCCGGAAGAATCCGGTAGGTTGGGGCCTGCAATCAAACAAAGGAGTAGGAAAAATGGAATGGAAGAAGAGCAAAAAGGGCATTCTGCCCCTTTCCGTAGGAGCGGCTCTGCTGGCCCTGACCGGCTGTGGCGGCGGTGGCGGCGGCGGTGGCGGTGGCAGCAGCACCAACCAGGTGCGCCCGACCCCGCCGGAGGTGACCCAAACCACCGTTCAGGGCGGCGAGACCGTGAAAGTCGCGGTGATCGATAACGGTTTCCGCCCGAGTCATGAAGAGTTCGAAGGCCGAATCGCCGGAACCTATGACGTCGTCACCGACTCGACGGACCCGGAAGATGTGGCTTCGGAAGAGGACGTGTTCGACCACGGGACCCCGGTATCGGCCCTGATCGCGGGAAACACCTTTGGCATTGCGGGTAACGCAGAGCTGGAGATGATCAGCGCCGGAAGCTCCCTCCTCTCCACACGCATCCGAGATGGTGTAGAGCATGCATCGAGCGTCAATGCGCGCGTAATCAATCTCTCCCTGGGGCCAGCATGGCGAATCCTGGATCGCGCCGATTCGGTCAGCGCGATCCAGTCGGTCGAAGGACCGGATGAGGCGACCGTAGGCGCCGTCGTGGTCGCGTCAGCGGGTAACAGAAACCGAAATCTTTCGGATCCGGAAGACGGGGATGACTCGTTCGACTTTATTGACTACGAGAACCTGACCGAAACCCAGAAGATTTGGGAGAACCTGATCATCGCGGGCGCGGCGTCGGGATATCAGAAGGCGTCCTACAGCAACTACGCGGGGGAAATGGAGGAAATCCAGGACCGCTTCATGGTGGCGCAAGGGACCCATGAAACGGCTCTGGGCGACGATGACGATGCGACCGGCTTTGTCAGCGGTACGTCCTATTCGGCGCCCCTGATTTCCGCCTCGGCTGCGACGATCATTTCGAAGTGGCCGCACCTGACGGCGGCTGAAGTCACGAACCGTCTGCTGGAGACGGCCGATCAAGGTTCCGAGCTGTACGAGCAGAATGACTGCGGTCCCGAAGAGAACCTGAACTGCGGCTATTACTACCTGGGGCAAGGGCATCTGGATCTGGAAGCCGCGATGGAGCCGGACGGTGAAGTGGCGATCGCGGCCGGCGAAGCGGTCGAGGGTGAAACCCACTCGATCGCCGGAACGCATGCGGCCTGGTCGTCGAGCTTCGGCGGTGGTTTCGATACCAACGCCCTGGCAGGTGTGGTCGGTTTCGACGAATTGGGCCGGGACTATGAACTGGACCTGTCGAGCCACAGCTACTCGGTACTGCCCTACGGGCAACGCCTGGGCGACCGGGTCAACCAGATGGCAACGGCAGGCCTGAATCCGCGGCCGGTCCAGAACGAGATCGCACCGGGGCTGTCCCTGACCAGCCACCACGTCGCGGGGGGTGCAGTCGGCGCCAGCGAGATGCGGTTGGATACCGGTGTGGTCGAACTGTCGGCCTTTGGGTTCCACCAGGGCGAAACCGGGATCATGGATCCGTGGGCGCCGGAGAGCGGGATGGCGATGCTGTCCGACGGTTCGGGCGGTCTGTCGCACCTGCTGGACCGGGGCGCGGGCTTCGGGGTGACACTGCCGATGTCCGATCGCATGGCGCTGGATGTCGGGCACTATGCCGGCTCGGCGAACCGGGGTGACGACAATCTGTACGCCGGGTATCGGCAGGCCCGTACCGATGTGGCTATGCGCTTCGCCGCAACCGACGCGCTGGAACTGGAAGCCGGATACGGCCAGCGCCATGAAGACGGCGGCCTGCTGGGCTCGCGGGGCAATGGCGCCCTGTCGCTCGGAGACAGCTCCACCACGGGCATCGTGTCGGTGGGTGCGAACTACTCGATGGGCGACCACTTCGGCCTGATGGCCCGGTATGAGCGCGGGCATGCGGATGTGGCTGGCGGCCCGGGGATGATCCGCTCCATCGAGGGTCTGACCACCGAGCAGTCGGCATTGGGTGTCACCTTCGAGCGGGATCAGCACGAGGCGATCTTTATGGTCAGTCAGCCGCTGCGCGTCACCGGCGGCACCGCCAACCTGAACGTGCCGGTGGGGCGTGACCTGGACGGCAACGTGATCCGCGAGGAACGCAGCGCCAGTCTGGCCGCGGCCGGTCGTCAGCAAGACGTTGAGCTGGGGTATGCCTACGCACCGAGCCAAGACAGCCGGCTGAACGTGAACCTGCTGTACTCCAATAACCCGGACCATCAGGACGGTTCCGATGTGGCCGGTGTTGCCACCTTCTCGAAGCGGTTCTAAGCCATGATGATGCGCACACTCACCTGCAACCGGGCGGCCCTCGCGGCCGCCCTCATTCTCCCCCTGGCGGCCTGTGCCGGAGCGGATATGAACAACGACGCCGATATCCACGGCTACCAGTACGATGCGGAGGGCCACCCGGTGGCCGCGTTCGTCTTTCACGGTTTCGACGAGCGCGACTGTGCCCAGTACAGCCTTCGACCCCTGCGGGGCGACATGGCCGTCGTGGGCGCTATGTTTGTCTGGGATGGCGAAGAGTTCGTTCTGGATCAAGATGCCTGCAAGCCTGGGGTTACACCCCGATGAACGCCCACGAGCGTGAACCGGCGTTCGCGCACGGCGCAGGCCGGAAGCCGGAGAAGGTCTGGGTTCACCGAAAAATAGACCCGGAACAGGAATGTCAGGCCCGCAGTGTGGGCCTGACGGACCTTCAAGCGCGGATCTTGGCTTCGCGTGTCCAGGGAATGGACGAAGGCGGGGTGATGAATCACTTCACCGCCGTCAGCCTTCAGAATTTGAGCGATCCGTTCGGCATCCCGGACATGGAAGCGGCAGCCCATCGGATTGTGATGGCGATAACACTGGGTGAAACGATTGCCCTCTCCACGGACCATGACTGTGATGGCGTGACCAGTCACGCGATCCTCTATCGCGCCCTTGTGGAATGCCTCGGGCACCCGATGGAAAAGATCCAGTCGTTCATCGGGCACCGCCTCAGGGAAGGATATGGTTTGTCGGATTCCGTGGCTGATCGAATCCTGGGCAGTGAACCAGGGGTAAACCTGGTCATTACGGCGGATAACGGATCCGCGGATGAGGCCCGAATTAAACGCCTCGCCGCCTGTGGCGTGGACACGATTGTGACCGATCATCATGCGATCCCCGAAGCAGGCGGACCGGAATCGGCGGTCGCATTCGTCAGTCCGACGCGCGAGGACAGTCGATACGGGGATCCCGCCATTGCGGGCTGCATGGTCGCCTGGCTGCTGATGATGGCGACATTCCGCATAGCCGCGGATATGGGCCGAGAGATGCCGACAGATGCTCGGTCAAAACTCACGGGAATGTTGGCGGAGGTCGCGGCGGGCACGGTCGCCGACTGCGTCACGCTCGGTGGGAGCATCAATAACCGAATTGCCGTCATTCATGGCCTACATCGGATGAATCACCCCTCTACAACACGGCCCTGCTGGCGGGTGGCGGCCCGCCACCTCACCAAGGGCGAGCGGCCGCTGAATGCGGAAGATCTTGCATTTGGTGTCGGCCCCAGGATTAACGCTCGAGGCCGACTGGATGAAGCAATGGCCGGTGTGCGATTTCTCCTCGCGGAGACGGAAGCCGAGGCCGAAGAGCACTGGGCGCTCCTTGAGCAAGAAAACGAAGCCAGGAAGCAGATCGAAGCGACCCTGAAGGAGCGAGCGATGAAAGAGGCGAATACCCTGGTCGGCCGCGGCGAGAAAGGCGTGTTGGTCTGGTTGCCTGATGGGCACCCCGGTGTCCATGGCATCGTAGCGAGCCGAGTGGTTGAGGCCTTCGGGGTGCCCGTTCTATGCGTATCGCCGGTGTTTGAGAGTGAAGCCGAAATCACCGGGTCCGCCCGGGGGGTTGAGGGATTCGATGTCGCCGAAGCCTTCAATCGCGTCGCGAATCGCCACCCTGAGCTGCTGAGAAAACATGGCGGGCATCAGGGGGCCGGGGGTCTGCGCCTCCATCGAGACGGCTTGGACGCTCTGCGTGAGGCATGGGGGGAGGCATGCGCCGAGCAAGTCGCAAGAAAAGGGATCGAGCTGTATCCGTCGCTGGAGATCGAGAAGGGGGGTACGCCGCCCTTGACGGTGCAGGGTGTAGACGAGATCGAGGCCCTGGGGCCATACGGTAGGGGCTTCCCTGAACCGCTATTTCTCCTGCGCGGAACACTGACCAAGATTCGACGAATCGGAGACGGATCGCATCTGATGTTTCAGTTCCTTCCGAGAGACGGCGGGATGTCGGTGCGAGCAGTCTGGTTTGGGGCGCTGCAACCCGGAGAAGACCTCACCTTGAGGGAGAACCTCGAAGTTGAGTTGGCTGGGCGAATAAAGAGGAATCACTACATGGGGCAGGTATCCGTGCAGATCCAGGTTGAAGCGGTGCGAAAGCCGTGAGATCGAAGCGTCGCTGATATATAGTAAGCAGTGACACAACGGCACGGAAGCCACGGAGAGCGAGGGAGTCGCCATGTCGGAACAGGAACAAAAAGGCCAGAATCCTCTCGAGGGAGACGACGGAGAGCCAGAACGCTCGCTATCCGAAGTTGAGATCGGGGAGCCTCAAGAGGCGCCCGCTGGTGCGGCCGAAATGTCCGAAAATCCGGGCCAGGGAGCGAGTGAGGAAGACGGCCTGGCCGAAAACAAAAACCTGGCTCGGAAGTCAGGAGTGAAGCCTCAGGTCGAGCGCAAAGCGAGCCAAACTGCCTCTGAAGGGGAGCAAGAAGGGCTGCGCAAACGACTGCTAAACGCCACGGAGAAAATGGACGGGACGGTGATCCCAACCAGAATCCCCGGCGGGCGCATCGCCATGGTCGTTATCGTGTTCGCCGTTCTGTACGTTCTGAATATCGATTCCGTACGGACGTACCTACTAGGCGAAATCACGTACGACCGGTTGGTTTCTGAGGGGGCTGTGATCGAGGAAGGCCGTGCAATGCGGCGTGCGATCGCAGAGGAGTTTGAGCCCTGGACTCGGCATATTTACTACGCAGACCTGGATCCGGCCACTTATCGGGGGCGTGTCTTGATGTTTGTGGATCCGACCTGCCCGCATTGTCGCCGCGCATTCGAGAACACAGCCGCAATGAATGAGACGGGGATTACGGTCGAGTATGTAACGATCCCAACGAGCATGGACAACGAGCTGAGCATGGAGTCAGCGAAGTCCGTCTATTGCGCCCCGCCCGAGGAACGTGAAGAAGCCTTTGAGGCGGAAATGCGCGGCGATGTCTATCTCGCCCCCGAGTGCGACGCGGAATCCGCTATTCGTATCCAAGTGGAGCGTGCGCATGATGCTGGGGCGAGCGGTATACGGCCATGGTCTATTACAGAAGACGGCCGGGCCGTCTCTGGGTATCACCCCCCTGAACGCTGGAAAACCATCCTCGATGGTGAAGGACGCCCATGAGCGGTGAGGCTGACAAAGCGGTGGGGCGCTTGAGCGCCATGGGTATAAAGGAGCGATGGCAGCTCGCGCTTCTGTTGCCGGAGCGCTGGGATGACCTGACGAAGCTGGTTGAAGACTTTGAGGTCTTTGACACCCTTGAAGAGGGTGGCCCAATCGTGATTCGTGGATCCTTGGCGGCAGCGCCTCCGCCGCCTCAGTTCAAAAACGGACAACCCCGAACGCGCCTTCGAATAGTCGATGGCAATGGTGAGGCCGTCGAAACTATGCTATTCGGCGATGTCCGGGAAACACTAAAGGATTTGGAAGCAGGCTCGCCCGTGTTGTTTTCCGGGGAGGTGAGCCGAGGTGGTGACGGGAATCGGTGGCTGAGGAAAGCAGAACGCATCGATTCCCAATGGGCTGGGCAACTGCGGCCGATCTATCCGGCACCCCGAGGCGTAATGAAAGCCGCCACCGTTCGTGAGCGTGTTTCGGAAAATATCGAGGAAGCCATCCCCGTCGCCGCGCGGTGGATCTATAACGAAGTCTGCGATGCGGCCGGGCACATCGGATTTCCGGTTAAATCGACCGTACAGCAGGTGGAAGCATGGTTGTGGGAATCCCATCGGCCTGAAACGATCGAAAAGGGCATGAAAGCTCAGCGCAGAGTCGAGATGCTGGCGGTTCTGGCGACCCTCTCACGCGCATATAGCGCAAAAGGGGGGGATGCCAAGGCGCATCCGCTGGATTTGGGCGCTTGGGAAAAAAGACTGGAGGGCGTGCCTTTTGCGATGACAGAAGAGCAACAGCATGCCGTGCAGGCTATGGTCCGACAGTTTGCCTCCTCCATTCCGCAACGACACCTACTTTCGGGGGATGTGGGAACCGGGAAAACGGTGGTGTTTGCCCTGGTCGCTGCGGCGACCGTTGATGCCGGCCATTGCGTTGCCATCATGCTCCCGAATCAGCCGCTCGCGCAGCAGGTGGCTCGAGAAATTGGCGAGATGTGGCCGGAGATCAACGTGCGTGAGGTTTCTGGAACACAGGCGCCGCTCCCGCTACCGGATGGGGAGCCGGGAATTTTCGTCGGAACGACGGCCCTTTTGACGCGGTTGAGCCAGGATGACCTGGATCGAATCGCGCTGGTCGTGGTGGATGAACAGCAGAAATACAGCGTGGCGCAGCGCGAACAGTTGGCGAAGCAGGGGGCTCACTTGCTTGAAGCAACGGCGACCTGCATCCCGAGGACGATGGCGCTCATCCGTTACGGGGCGATGGAAGTCAGTCAACTGCGCCAGGCGCATACCCCGAAAGACATTGTGACCGAGGTGGTTCGTGCCGCGGACGCCGCCCGCGTCTTCGGGCAGATTCGTCGGACTATTGAGAAGGGTTATCAAGCGTTAGTCGTATACCCCTTGAAGGAAGGGGATCCGGATGACCGCCTCGCGCTCGAGAATGCGATCAAGAAGTGGAGAAAGCAGTTCGGCGAGCGGGTTGCCATGATTTCTGGAGGTATGGACGACGAGGAAAAGCGCACGGCGCTCGATCGGATGCGGAAAGGCGAAGCGGATGTGTTGATCGGCACCACCGTCGTGGAGGTCGGGATCAGCCTCCCGGCTCTGCGGCATATCGTGATTGCTGACGCGTCTCGCTACGGCCTGACCCAGATACATCAACTGCGCGGTCGTGTGGCCCGCCAGGGCGGCTCGGGGCTTTGCAGTCTAATCGTGCCGGATACCGCGAAGGAAAAGGTCTTCGAACGGCTTTCCGTACTGGAGAAAACCCAGGATGGCTTCGAAGTCGCCGAGCATGATCTAAGGCTCCGCGGGTTCGGAGATCTCAGCCAGGACGGCGGAACGCAATCGGGCTCGGACGAAACATTCCTGTTTGGGCGGAAGATCGACGTTGATCTCGCCGACCGGGTGGCAGGCGAAATTCAAGAGCGACTGGGTATGGCTGCCGCATAAAGCGGCAGCCCGGCCATCGCGCGCAGGGAGGCGGCGTGAAAGCAGTAGTTGAAGCAGTGAGGCGCGCGCGGTCCGCGTGGGGGGTTCTGACCGGAAAGGAGCCGACTGGGAAGCCCGACTCGACGATGATTCGTGGACGTCAGAGAAGCCTCAATCAGTCGAAAAGGGCCGAAGTCCGGCCGTTTGATCTCGAACGGGATATACCGCGGTACCCATCGTACATGGACGGCCTTCCGGCCGTCTCGCGAGATACCGTGCTGGCAACCCAATCAGAACTCCTGAAGAAGATCCAGGACGAGTTTGAAACGGACGACGACTACCAGAGAAAAGTCTTCAATTCCGCTCTGAATCGGTATGCGGAGGTCGTCCATCTGCTCCCGGCCTCGGAGTCGGACCATCATGCCCAACCGGGTGGGCTTTTTCGGCATGGTCTGGAGGTCGCGCACCTCGCCCTCAAAAGCGCGCACAATCACGCCCCGTTTGCCCGTTCTGAATACGCAGAACGCCGAAAAGAGCTGAACCTTCGTTTTCGCTATGCAGTGATGGTCGCGGCGCTCTGTCACGATATCGGCAAGCCTGTAACGGATATCAATGTCATGGATTCATCGGGTGAGATCCGGTGGAATCCGTTTGGGATGACGATCCCGCGATGGGCCTCCAAGAACGGCGTTGATCGATATTTCGTCTACTGGAATCGAGGGCGTCATCGTCGCCATGAGCCGGCATCACTGACGATGCTCGATGCGATCATGGGTAGCCGGGGGAAAGAGTTTCTAACGGATGTACCTTCGGACATCCTCAACGAGACCCTGGAGGCGATCACGGGCGATGCCTCTCCACTGAATGTGATCGCGAAAATCGTCAAGCAAGCTGATTCTTCCAGTACCAGTGCCGACAAGCAGCAAACTGTGGCGGTGTACGGCGGCACCGGAATCCCCGTGGAGCGCTACTATCTGTCGGCCATTCGGCGTCTTCTGAAGGACCATAAGTGGAAACCGAACAAGCCGGGTTCTCCTTTCTGGATGATCGACAAGGTGCCATTTCTGGTCTGGCCCGCAGCCGGTGAAGCGATTGCGAAGGTGTTGAAGTCGGATGGCGTGAGAGGGATTCCGCTCGACGCCGAAACGATCGCCCGCGAACTTCTGGACCGAAATCTTGCGTCTCCATTCGTCGATGATAATAACGAGAAACGAACTTACTGGCCGATTGCGCCGGAAGCCTTGGAGAAACAGGGGTCGGCCAAGAAAGGGATTCGCCTACAAGCCTTGCGGATGAACTCGATCGACACTATTACGGATGAAATCGTGGAGTCGACGCCAGGGCGTTATGGGGGCGCGATTGAAAGCGCAGCTCCGCGCGCGCCGGAAGACGCGGCAGCGGAAGACGGTTCGAATCCGCATCAGAACAGTGCCGGTTCGCGCCCTGAAGAGGCAGAAAAAGCGATTGGCCAACCGGAAAACGATCACGATGCGTCCGCCGGGCCGATGAGGGCAGAGGACCATGCGGCGGCTCAAAAAGAAAAGGTGCCGGCGGAATCGCAAGTCGGGGCAGTGCCCGATGCGGAGGCACCGCCTGCCCATTCGAAGCTCAAGCCGGCTGCGCCGCCCCGGATTCCCACGCAGGAGCCTTCCCGTGTGGTCCAGAAGGAGGGCCGGGAAGAACTATCAGCAGAAGATGTCTCCGCGTTCTTTACGGAGCATGGGTTCATGGGGCGCATTCTTGGGGCATTTGCCGACGACCTGAACAAGATGCGGAGCGCGTCGCCGGATATCGCAACGATTCCTTATGAGCTGGTGACCGAAGATGGGGAGATTATCGAAGGCGAAAAGCCTCGAATTGTCGCGCTAAGGGCCCCCGACTTCTTTGCGGACTTCCATCCCGACATGGAGGTAATGCGTGACGCTGCCCTGAAGTCAGGCCTTTTCCTTTTGAACGCGAACGGTGAGCTGCCGTTCGCGGCAGGCGAATACGGCGAAGAGTGGTGGAGGCTCAATGATCGCGCCAGCCGCTGCGTTTTGCGGAACGCCGAAGCGTATCGCCGAATGCTGGCCCGCAAGATCGAACAAGGCGATCCGGGTGCGAAGCCCAAGACCACCCGTTCCAAGGTCATGGATGACCTCGCGCCGGAACCCAGGGAAAAGACGGAAGCGCCGGAGCAGGAGGAGAAACGGGCAACTAAGGGGGTCGAGGAACCCAAGAAACGATCGGGTAAGGCGAAGAACGCCCCAGAGAAGTCAGCACCATATCCGAACAAAAGTACCGCCGGGGAAGACAGACCGGAAAACCCCGCCGCGGCCGAACCCGAGAAAAAGGCGACTGGAAAATCGGCGCCACCCAGGATGCAGGTCGTATCCGCGAAGTCCACTTCAGCATCCGACCGGAAGGACAATGCGATCCAGGGCGGTCCGAAGACAATCTCCACCGCCCCGCTAACGGCGGGGGTTCCCGCGGAAAAAACGGAAGGATCTGGAGATCAGTCAACCGAGCGCAGCAAGGAAGCCCCCTCAACGGAAAAGCCGAAGGCACCTGATTGGTCTACGAAGAAGGGTGAAGCACCCTCGACTAATGGTTCGGGCAACAAGGGAAAACGGAAAGGTGGGCGCGGCGCCACCCGAAACGGGGAGAGTGAAGGCTTTGACAGCGCGACGCCTGAACGGCTCGGGTTCGTTGGATCCTCCAAACGAAGCCCCGAAGAAAAGAAACGTGAGCGTGAGATTGCTGGTGCGCATGACGTCCAAACCGAGGAAACGGCTATCGAGGTTAATGGCCATACGATTCGCGTCCAGGGGTATTCGGTCGCGAAACCGGCCGTAGCGAGCGGCGCAGCAGAGGGAGGAGATGGAGTGACCCCGAAGGCCGAAAAGCCGAAGGGCGGTGTTCTGTCTATCGAAGAGGACCACGGAGAAAGTCGTAGTCAACCGGCATCATCCGCTGAATCGAAGCAGCATCGGAAAGCGCGGCTTGAAGCCAACCTTATCCGGTGGCTCATGGATCGATGGGAATCCGGCATCAAGACGTTCACGGAGACCGAGGTGCTTGAAGAGCTATCGGAGCTGGAAGGTAGAACGGTTCGACCCTATGAGGTGCGAACCAGTCTTCACGGCTTCGGAGTGGTGGGCGAAAAACTAGAGAATGGGAAGGCAGGGCTACGCCTCACGCAAAAAGGGGCGAAGCGCTTGCGAGAACGTAACAAGGAGTTTTCGAGTGCTGTTCACGAGTCACGATGAATACGAGGTCCCTTTCCGACCAAACTTTGAACTCCGAAGTGCGATTGGCTGGGGTGTCGGGGCGACCGTCTCGGGTATTGCCGGGCCCTTGATGGCAATGCCATCAGGACTGGTGGCCGTGTCCGTTGCAGCTTGTCTGGGGGTAGGTATGTTTCGTGGCCTCCAGGCCTGGCCCCGCTGGCAGGAATCGCAAAGAATCCAGGGAAGTGCTCTGGAGTTCGTCACCATGGAGCACCTCCTGAAAAAGCTCCGAAGCGATGAGATCTGGATTGGGCGCGGCTTTGTGTGGGACAAAACGGCGGCAAATAAGGCCTACACGATCTGGCGCCGCGGTGTTGAGAATGTTGTTGGCAAGACATCCGGAGCCAAGGGCGGCGGTGCCTTTTGGATGCACGGGCTCAAGAAGCCGGAGGACCTCTACGTCCAGAAGAAATACCTTGAGGGACATACGCTGGTCATTGGAACCACCGGTGCAGGGAAAACCCGCCTGTACGACATCCTTTTGACCCAACTCATCGCCCAGAACGACGGGCCTGTGGTGGTGATCGACCCCAAGGGTGACCATGAGCTGAGAGAGAATATGGAGCGGGCGTGCAAAGCGACGGGTTCGCCGGAACGATTCAAGATGTTCCATCCAGCCTATGCCGAGCGCTCGATCCGCATTGACCCCCTGAAGAACTGGAACCGCGCCACAGAAGTCGCCTCCCGGATTACCGATCTCATGTCCAGCGATGGCTCGGATCCGTTTCGCGATATCGCGTGGAATGCCCTGAATTCCGGGATCCAAGGGATGGTGGAGGTTGGCGAGATGCCGAGCCTCGTGAAGATCCGGGCCTATATCGAGGGTGGCCCGGGGCCGCTGCTCGCGCGCGTGCTGCCGGTCCATTTCGAGCGATGGTCGAAAGACTGGCCGAATGCGTTTGCGAACTACAAAGCGGGCGGTGGCGGCGATGGCGGCAAAAAGAACGCTCAGATGTCAGAGGAAGACGAGCGCATCATGAAGATGATCTCGTTCTACACGGATGAGGTTGCGAAAACGCACCGAAGTTCGGTGGTGGATGGCCTGGTCATGGCGTTCACTCACAACCGAGAGCATTTCCAGAAGCTGATTGCTTCGTTGATCCCGATTCTGTCCATGCTGACCTCTGACGTTCTCGGGGAGCTGTTGAGCCCGAAATACGAGGATGCCGAGGACGATCGCCAGATCCTGGACATGAAGAAGGTAATTCGAGAGAGCATGGTCTTGTATATCGGGCTGGATTCGCTGGCGGATAAAACGGTTGGATCAGCGATCGGTGCCATCGTCTTGTCGGATTTGGCGGCGGTCGCGGGTGATATCTATAACTACGGAACAGCAAAGCCCCTGTGGATCTGTGTCGACGAAGCATCTGAGGTGCTGAACGAGCCCGCCATCCGGATCCTCAACAAGGGGCGAGGTGCTGGAATGCGTGCCATCATGGCCTCGCAGACGATGTCGGATGTCGATGTGCGACTTGGGGGGCAGGCAAACGCGTTGCAGGCGCTCGGTAATTTCAACAACGGCCTTTTCCTTCGGGTCCGAGACGGCGGGACGCAGGAGTACATTACGAAGGCGCTTCCGAACGTTCGCATTGAAGACATGGAAATCGGCTATCGGGAACAAGGCGGCGAGATTGGAGAAATGGAGACCGCCAAGGCTGGATACAGTGAGGCCATGAAGAAGGAAGACCTGGAGCTTGTACCGCCACCACTCCTGGGGGAGATCCCAGACCTCCAGTATTTCGCACACCTCAAGGATGGGCGACTCCTCAAGGTACTGACCCCGATCCTGAAAGGGTAGGACGTTTTGAAAAATCTCAAGGAAGAGAGCGATGGTAGCTAAAGCGCAAGCCCCAAGGCAGCCGCTAAGCAAGGCGCGATTCGCGATTGCGATCGTTCTACTGCAAACGGTGATCCTCTTCCTGTTTGACGCACAAGGGTATCTGTCACGGGTTGTTGATATTGAGCGAACATTGAATGCGTCGGTGATGGGGAATGAGTCAGAACAGGTCTTCAAAGACCGGGCCGACGACGTGTTCTTCGGGTGGGTCGTCGATTCCGGGATATACGGGAAGGCGCGGGATTGGACGCACAACGCCGGAGCGAGTCTCCCGTTCGCAAGCGAGGCCGGTCGTGGAAACACCGAGAGTGAGATGTGGAAGCGCGTCGAGGTGTTCTGGCTGGCGTTCTGGACAATGATTTATCGACTCATGCTGGCGTTGTCGTGGCTGATCGTCTTTCTCCCCTTCTTCGCCGCGCTGATTTACGACGCGCTGAATAGTCGCGAGAAGCGGAAGTGGAAATTCGAGATGACGTCGCCGCTGAAGCACGATACGTTTAAGAAAATGCTCGTTTTGGGGGTTGCGCTCCTGATCTATGCGCCATTCGCCCTGATCCCCACGCCAGCATGGGCGATCACGGCTTTGGTGGCGGCTGTACTGTTTCTGTTCGGAAGCACACTACGCTCGTCGCAAAAGCGGGTGTGACCATCGGCGCCTCGACTACCGCTCCTTCGGGAGGGGTAGAATCGAAGCGGCCGGATGGGTATAGTCAAATGCACGCGTTCCAGGATGGAACCAAAGGAGAATCATGGACGATCAGCGAACCCGCCAAGCCCAGCAGTTACTTCGCGCTCATCTCGCCCCGCTGGCGCCCTACCTGGACGACCCCGATGTCCAGGAGATCATGGTGAACAACCCCGGTGACGTCTTCGTTGAGAAGAATGGTTCGCTCGATCGGGTGACCGTCGGGATGGAGGCGGATGCGGTTCGGGCCGCCATCGTGCTGATGGGGCGCCTTGACCAGAAGGACGTGAGCGAAACCTCCAAGGACGCGATTATCGATACGCAGATCGAAGGCATGCGTGTCGCCGCTGCTTTGCATCCAATCGCCCAGGAAGGCCACTCCATCTGCATTCGAAAACACCGGAAGGTGAGGTTCACGACCGGTGACTATGCCCAGCAGCTTTCCGAATTCCATCGCGCCGGTGGGGCCCCCGATGCAGAGGAGGAGCCCGAACCTCCGCGGCAAGATGGGGAGGGGTTTTCCGAGTGGGTCCGTTGGCTGATTCGGTCAAGCCAGAACTTTCTCGTGTCGGGTGGAACGTCGTCCGGTAAGACCGCACTACTGAACGCACTTCTGGAGCATATCCCGGAAGACGACCGAGTGATGGTGCTGGAGGATGTTCCCGAGCTGGATGTCGCGGTCGCCAATCAGGTGCGCGTGCAAACCAATCACCAGATCGGGATCGACATGCAGAGCCTGCTGAAACTCGCGCTTCGGTATCGACCGGACCGGATTATTATCGGTGAGATCCGAGGCGGGGAGGCTTTCGACCTTCTTCAGGCGATGAACACCGGGCATGACGGATGCTGCTGCTCCTTGCACGCGAATAGTGCAGAGCAGGCATTGGCACGCCTGGAAACCCTGGTGCTGATCGCCGACGTCGGGTGGCCCATCGACGCGATCCGAACCCAGATCGCATCGACCATCGATTATGTAATCCAGATGTCCCGAACCCATGGAAAGCGGCACTTGGCAGAGATTGTTCGGGTGACCGGCTACAGGGACGGAGGGTATCAGACCGAAACATTGTTCGAGTTCCGTCCAGGGGGCTAAACGGTTTCGGTCGAAGTGGTGCTGACTGAAGGGAAGCGAGGGTTTTCAAAGTCAGTGGGTATGCAGTAAACGTAAAAATGCGAGGGATAGCATGAGCATGATGGATCAGAGCAAAGCATGGATGGCGGAAAAAGGCAGCAATCTGTCGGTCTGGGCTGAGAAGCACAAGCACACCATCCTCAAATGGAATATCTGGAGCCTGTTGGCGGTGATCGCTGTTTTCACGATCGATCCGGCGCTGGCGCAGTCGACGACGGAGACAATGCCGTGGGAGGGGCCTCTGGAAACGGTGATGAATTCGCTGTGTGGTCCGGTGGCTCAGTTTGCGGCGGTGATCGCGTTCGTGGTAACGGGCCTTCTGGTGGCTTTTGGTGAGCTGTCGGGTTTGTTCTCGGTGATGATGCGTGTGGCTTTTGGCCTTTCCATTGCGCTCTTCGCAGTGAACTTTCTCTCCTTCTTCGGGGTTGCCGGCGGCTTTGCCTGCGGACGGTAAGTTCCAGTGGAAGCCTCGAGTGAAGCATGGCGGAAAAGTGGGCAACTGCTTGTTCTGGTGATGCCGTTCCTGGTGCTTCTTTCGGCTTTCTGGCCGGAGGTGGCGTCGGCTCAGGAAGCCGGAAATCGTGTTGCGGAAGACAGAGTGCCGTGGGTTGAAATGCTCAAGGCTGTGCGCGACTCGATGTGTGGTCCCGTTGCAAGGTATGCCGTAGTAATCGCGTTGGTGGTTACCGGGTTGATGGTTGCATTTGGCGAGCTGCAAGGCATGTTCGCCAGCCTGCTCCGATTTGTTATGGGTGCGTCATTAGCGCTTATGGCAGCCCAGTTCGCAAACCTGTTCGGATTGGGTGAGGCCGGCTGCGGCGCGTAGCGATAGAAAAGGAACGTCATGGAAGACGAGAATCATGAATTCTTCACACCCGAGGGGTTACGTAAAACCCCGGTGCGCCCATCGCTCATCGAGGGAAAGCGAATCGCGGGTGTTGAAGCGAATATGGTGATCGCCAACCTAACCATTACGGCCGCGGCGGTGATGGGTCTGTACTGGTATTGGTGGTTGGCTCTCGCTTGGCTGATTCACAAATTCCTTCGGCATATCTACTCCAAGGACAAGGATGTTCGGAAGGTCTATCTGGCGTATGCGCGCCAGAGCGACCGATATGAGCCCTGGCCCAGAATCAACCAGAAGCAAGCCAAGCGTCCCAAGGGCTGGGGCAGGGGGATGCTATGCTAAGTGTTTCGAAGAAACGCCCAGACGAAGCGTATCAGGCGAGTCATCGACCACTTTCTGAGTTTATTCCGTGGATGTCGATGGTGACCGATGGCTGCGTGATCCAGAAGGATGGATCCATTCTTGTGGCGTTTGAGCATGAAGGGTTTGACCGAGAAGGCGTAGACGCCCTAGAGGTGAATACCTCGGTGGAACGAATCGAGGCGGCCCTTGGAGTGTTTGAAAAAGGCACAAGCCTTTGGTGGACGACGCAGCGCCGAGTGTTGGACCCGGATCCCGGTATTGCTTCTTTCGATAATCCTGCGTCGGAGTATGTCGACCAGGCCTGGGTGGAGAGCCTGAAACAGACCCGCTCCTACTATCACCGGCACTACGTGGCGATTCGATTCGAGAATGCTAAGGGATCGACGCGGTTTTTCGATCTCTATGCGAAAGCCCTGTCGGATGGCCTTTCATCGATTAAAGCGCTGATGCGGGCAGCATCGATCTCTCTTCAGTCGCGCGACCGGCTCGTGTTCGAGGCAGAAGAGGTCGTGACCTGGGTCAAAGCGATTGAGAGCACTCTGGATCAGTTCACGGCGGCGCTCCCGGGGATCAAAATGCGTCGGCTGGAAGGGAAAGAGCTGTTGGGGTTTATGCACCGGACCATTTCTCCAGGTTCTCAGCAAGCCACCGTTGCGCCCGACCCGACATCGACGTATCTCGATTCGTATTTGGGCGAGGACTCCCTGACCGTCCACCCCCGTCATCTGCAATTCAGTGGACAGAACCCGAGGGTGGCGACGACTGCAAGTATCAAGGCGTGGCCGCATCACTCGGTCCCGGGCGTTTTTGACCCGATTCAGAAAGCGGACGCCGAACTGGATTTCACGATCGCGTTCAAGGTTCTCGACAAAGAGGAGGCGAAGTCCTACATCGAGGATGTACGCCGGCACAATGCCAACTTTGCCAAGTCTATCATGGGGTATATGAAGGAGGCATTCTCTCAAGGTGATACGGCGACGATCGACAACACCCGCATCATGCAGTACGAAGAGGCGGATAATGCCTTAACCGACTTGGGTCTTGGCGGGAGTGCTGGCTACATGCTTGCCACGCTCACCGTCTATGCAAAGACCCCGAAGCAGCTTGAGAAGGACTACAACAACACAATGAAGCTACTGCATGAGAACGAATTCATTCTCATGCGCGAGACGATTCATCTTCTTTCGGCCTGGACAGGGCATATTCCAGGGCAGGTCAAAGAACCCGTTCGCTGGATGTTTGTGTCGGGCAAGAATTACGCGGACTCGGTGCCAATCCGTTCCGTTCGCACCGGGTCGAAGGTAAACGAATATCTAACGCAGCAGCGCGGACAGGAAACGGGGGCGTTGACGTCGCTCGAAACGGAGTACAAGAGCCCGTATTTCTTTAGCTTCCACGAGAGTGACTTGCCTCATGGCTTTGTGGTGGGACCCAGCCGAATGGGTAAGTCCGTATTTATGATGTTCCTCGCCAGCCAGTGGAATCGGTATGCCCCTTCTCAGGTATTTATATTCGACAAAGATTTAACCTGCCGAATTCCAACCTATCTACACGACGGAAAGTATCTCTGGCTGGCGAAAGAAGACGCGCCTATGAACCCCCTCTCCAAGCTGGATTCAGAGGAAGATCTGAACTGGTTTACGCGGTGGGTGGAAACACTAATTGAGTCGCGTGAACACAAGATCACCACGGCTGACGAGAAAGCGATCTACCAAGCTGCCAAGGAGGTTATGCAGCTCAAGAGCAGTGGTGAAACCGTAAAACTTTCCAGTTTTGCATGGCATCTTCCTCAGCACCTCGGTGACCAGTTGGCACCCTGGATTGAGGGGGGAGCAAAGGCCTCCTATTTCGACAACGACGAAGATGCGCTCAGCTTCTCCAACTGGACTGCGATGGAAATGGGGCAACTGTTTGAAGATCCTCGGGCGGCAAGGGCGTTCCTGGATTACGCGTTCTATCGTATCCATCAGCGCCTCGATGGACGTCCGACTATGATCTATATCGAGGAGGCCTGGTTCATGCTGGAGGACGAGCGTTTTGCGGCGAAGGTCAATGACTGGCTCCGAACCCTAGCGAAAAAGAACGCCACGCTCATCATGGCCACGCAATCCCTTGAGGAACTGGCCAAATCTAGCTCATTCGTATCGATGGTGGACAACATTCCCAATCGGATCTTTTTGGCAAATCCGAATGCTCGCGCATCGAAGGAGTTGTACAAAAGCCGATTCGGTTTATCTGACGCACAGATTGAACGCATTCGAACCGCGATCCCGAAGAAGCAGTATTACATCGTGGATAACACCAAAGCACGCATGGTGGAAGCGAAATTCCCGCCCCGCGTGCTGGCCTATCTTCGATCGGACGGGAAAGCGCAGAAGGTGTTTGATATGGCCAAAAGCTCACACCCGGAACAATGGAAGGAGATCTATCATGATCGGATGCAAGACGACGCGTAAAGTGAAATGGACGGCCCTGACGGGTTTGATTGTGTCCGCCGTGGTAGCCACTTCGGGTGCTCAGGCGTCGGGCGCAGCGGGGATCGTTTACGACCCAACGAATCACGCCGAAAACTTGGTGACAGCTTATCAGACGGCCCAGCAGTATTCATTGGACTTGCAGCGTTACTACAATCAGTTTCAGCAGCTCAGCAATCCGGGAGATTTGTTGGGGGATACGGGGCTCACGATGCAGGAGTATCAGGATTACATGCGATCCGTAGATAGGCTTGTGGGTGATTTGGATGGTGCGAGAGACTTTATGGATGACCTCCACAGGGATCTTTCGGTGAGTCAGCATGACGATTGGCCAGCTTATTATGAATCGAGACGAGAGAGGGCAGAGCGGCGTGACGGTCTGGTGGTAAGCCAGTTCGAGCGGGCTCGGCAGATTGGCTCGCGAGTAGAGAATCAATACGATGTGATCCAGCGCCATCAAAACAAGGCGGCGGCTGGCTTCGCGGGAGAGGTCGAAGGTTTGACGCAGCTTTCGACGCAGATGGCGATGTTGCAGGACCAGAATGCGCAGTTGGTCGAGCTTGCATCGGCCCAGCAAGTCATGTCCGCGGAGGAGGAGAGAAGCGCATCGACGGACGCAGAAAGCGTCCGACGCAATGCGCGGCAGGACGCGATGCGCAGTGAATTCGAGCGTCGCCGTTCGATAGAAGAAAGTCGAGAGTTCTACCGTTCGATTGGCATTGAACCGAACTTCTAAGAGTTCGGGAACCGATAACGACGGAAGAGGCGAGATGGAATGGCGGCCCCGGTAGGACAACTGATTAACGACGGCCTTGATGCGGTTGTTGGGCCTGTTATGGGCTTGACGATCCTCGCAACCGAGGCTGGGCAGAACCTGTCGGCGGTCGCGCTTACGATCATGGATTTCCTGATCGTGATCATTATCGTGTGGTTCGGGATCCGAATGGCGCTTTCAAGCTCCATGGATGCGTCGGACTATGTATTCAATCTCGTCAAAATGATTATTCTATGGTCGATCTTCTATTGGATAGTGGGGAATTACGGTGAACTGGTCGAATACTTTTACAACGGGTTTGACCGGTTAAGTTCCACCGTTGAGCAGGAGACGGTCAGCGCGATAGCCACTCAAGCAGGACTATCACAAGCACAGGCGGGGAGTGCCAACGTTGCGGAAATCGATTCGGATTTACCCGGGTCGAATGCGATTCGAGGGCTCGGCCACTTCATGGATATGATGGGCAAATCGGTCCGGACAGCCGAGGATATAATTAACTCTGAAATCGCTGACCGGTCGTGGAGAGAGAAGCCTTCGGCGGCCATTCAGGGTTTGTGGGTGATTATTAAGATCCACGTCATACATGCCATCGCCATTTTGGCTTCGGTGGCGTATCTGCTGATTTATGCGTTCATGCTGATCCTGGTCACCTTTATGCAAACGGTGGTCATTGCGATTGGCCCGATTATGTTAATGACGCTAATGGTCCCTTACCTGTCATTCTTGGGGGATGGCTGGGTTAGGATGGCAATTCTTGTAGGTCTAATGAAAATAGTGCTCACCATTATTTTGTCGGTGTTTGGTGGGTTGCTGCTGTCCGTGACCGCCAACATGGATTCATTCGATCAGTTTGCGCCGGGTCCAGAGCCCGAGTGTGAGGTGGGTCCTGAGATGCCGAATCGGGGTGGCGGAGGGTATACAAGATGTGAGGATCCTGAAGAGAATTTGACCGGTATCAACCAGCTCAACGGAGCCTTCACGCTGATGACGATTCTTCCGCTGATTTTGACGGCGGCCGTGGGCGGCATCATGCTGCTGAAGGCCCCGCTGCTTGCGGAAATGCTGATGATGGGCAGAGGATTTGGCATGGCAACATCCGCAGGCGCAGGTATGGCGGCGAAGGGTGGCGCTAGAGCTGCACCGGCGGTAGCGGCCGCCGGATCAAGGGGCGCCGCAGCCGTTGCACGTGCAGTCGGGAAGAACCGTTAATGAGGGAACTCTGGCAAAGGATTGAAAAATGAAAGGGATGTTCGGTCGAAAGGCCCAGGATGAGCGGGTCGCGAAGGGAAAAAAGAACAAAGACGAAGCGCCGGAAGGGGCACCTTCGGTGGCTCTGGATGCGAAGGCCATAAAGGCCCGATTCATGAACGCCGGAGCGTTGGAGGTAGAACGAAACCGGTATTTCGTGGCGATTCTCGCGATGTGCGCGGTGGCGGGTCTGCTGGCATTTTCGATTGCCAGTCTCACCCCGCTGAAGGAGGTGACGCCGTATGTCATCGAAACGGATAACATAGGCCGGACAGAAGTGTCCAATGCGCGAGCGATTGAATTCACTCCGTCAGAGATTCAGCTTCGCTATTTTTTGGCTGAGTGGACCAATCAGATGATGACGATCCGGCCAGGCGTGACGTCCCAGAATCTTCCAAAAGCGTTTAACAAAACAAGGGGAACGGCGTCTTCGCAGTTTCGCGAGCACCTGGATAGCTATGATCCAATCGGACGCTCGACAGATAGCCCGGAGGTTACGGTTGATACACAGATCCGTTCGATCAATTTTTTGTCGGACGGTGCGGCTGTGATACAGTTCTATACGGAAACACGTTCGCCGAATCGGGCGACGGGGAGGGAAGATTATTCTCTCGTCGTGAACTACGAAACGTTTAGGCCGCAGACCGAGGAGCAGATCCTCGAAAATCCGGTTGGCCTAGTGGTAACAAACTTCAACCTCACAAGGGATATTGGGGGATAATGATGAAGGGATTCATAGGGCGTGCGGTGGTTCCGGGCGCAGTCGCGTTTGCACTCGTGTCCGGGTTGGCAGGCGGCGCGGCAACCCCGCTGGTGTCGACAGCGGTGGCGTCCGCGGAGCCGTACACGTTCCCCCAGGAGACGCGCCTGGTGAAGTTTCGGTACGACGAGAACCGCACCTACGAGATCCTCGCGCGGCCGAATTCCCCAACGAATATCGCGCTCGCCCCGGACGAAGAGCTGGTGGCGCTCGCGATTGGTGATACGGTGCAATGGATCACGGACGACATTCCTGGCCACATATTTGTCAAGCCGGTGCGGCCGGGGGTGTACACGGCAGGCACGATCGTTACCGACAAGAGAACGTATCAAATCAGCCTGCGGGCGGTTCCTTCGAGTGGGCAGTGGTATCAGCGGGTTTCGTGGGAGCACGGGTCTGGTGGGCTCATCCGAGAGGCGAATCGATCTGGACGTCAAGGAGAAGGTCGATCCTCGAGCAGTCGACAGGCGGCCGAGGCAACGGCGGCGCGCGAGCACGCTGAGACGAGCGCGCGGGGAACACGAACACCCCATCCGTCCGAGCTGAATTTCGGCTACCAGATCAATGGGGCTTCGGGTGTTGTCCAAAGTGCGTTCGATGACGGGAAATCGCTGTGGATTCGATTGGAGGATGATCTCGACGAGCTTCCGGCGGTGTTTGTCGAGGGGCGTAATTCGTCTCAGGCCCTTGCGAATTACCGCGTGGACGGCAACTACATCGTCGTTCACCAGGTGAGTCGGGTGACCCGGCTTAGGATTGGGCGCGACGAAGTGGTGATTGAGCGCGGGTAAACGCATGCAGTGCGTCACGAGCAGGGATGCCAAATGAGCAAAGGAAGCCGGAACGAAGGGCGGAACGACGAACTTCTGGAGGGTTCTTTCGATGAGGAAGAATTCGAGGAACGAGTTGATGAGGCGCCAAAGGAACAAGTAAAGGGGAAGACCCCGAAGAACCTGGCCATGCTCGTGATCCTGGGTATCGCGGGGGTCATGGTCGTGGGGATGATTTTCTCCGAAGGTGGTGGTGGCGGTGGCGGGCAAGAAGCGGAGCAGGACGCGCTCGCGGATCGAGGAATCGAATCCCAGAGTTTCGAGGAAGAGCTGGAGCGGCGCCAGCAAGAAGCGCTCGAGCGGCGCCGAGCGAGAGAAGCCGAGATGCAGGCTCAACGAACCGCTCAAGACTCCCCGGAGCCAGAGAGAAGTGATGATCGGGCGCCCCGTATTCGCGTTGAAAATGGGGATCCGGAGTCGAACCAGTCGGTCCAGATGAGCGATCGTGAGCGCGCGCTCCAGGAACGCGCCGCTCAATCGGAGATTTTGGCGATCACGGGTAGCGGCAGCAGAGCGAGAGGGGGCGCTGAAGCGGATCGTTCGTCACCCCCCCCGGGATTCCAGGCGATGCGGGATCAGAACGACCGCATGCTTGCGGACCTTCGTTCGCGGGCGGATCGCGGAATGGAAATGATGGAGCAAGGGCTCGGAAGGGTTGATGCCCCTCGAGCCCCTGGCGAGGATGTGGCCGGCGGGCCGACACGGAATGAGCAATGGCTGAACCGTCAGCGTGACCGTGATCCCGGGGATATGCGGGTGGTGCGGGATCGGCCCCTTGATCGCCCCGTAGTCCTGGAGGGATCGGTGATTCCTGTGGTTTTGCAAACGGCTGTGAATTCGGATCTTCCGGGAATGATTACAGCCATTTCGACCCGCGACACGCTGGATTCAGTGAACGGCGCAGAGGTTGTGATTCCCCGTGGGACACGGTTTGTGGGTGAATACAATTCGGACGTCATTCAAGGGCAAAACCGGCTGGTATTTGCCTTCCATAGAGCAATGCTCCCGGATGGACGGGATATTGATTTGGGAGGTATGCAGGGTGCGGATGCAGAGGGGCAATCGGGCATGACAGGCCGTGTGAATACGCACTTCTGGTCCCGCCTGGGGCGAGCGGGCCTGATTGGCGCCATCACCTACGGCATCGAGCGACAGAGCGAGCCCGCGCAAGTGACCCAGATTGGTGGCGGCGGGGGTGAGACCACGAGTTCGAGCCAGGCGGCCGAAATCGTGGGAGATGTCGCACGCGACTCGCTGGAACGCAATCAGCAGAGGCCGCCGACGATTACCATCAAGGCCGGGGAAACGATGAATATCATGGTGAACTCGGACATCGTGCTGTAAATCGAATTCAAGTTGTTGTAGGCTCATGGAGAACCGGATAGGGATGATCCGGATGACAAAGGACGAACAGGGATGTTGAGAGCAATCTCTCCGCTAATCCTAGCGGGAACAATGTTGGCGGCTGGGCCGGCGGCGGCCGCGCAAAGCGGCACCGTGGAGATCGAGGCGGGGACCTCCCTTCTGGATCTGGGTGTTCGTCGAAACCATGATGGTCCACTGGTCCTCGTTGGAACAGACGAGAAAGGACGTCGCCTCGCGCATTTTTTCAAGCGAGGCGAGGATATAGCCCACCGTTCGGTCGTCATAGATCAAGGCGCTGCGTCCTCGAAAACGACCCAGAGCAACCCAAGAGCGCGCCAGGCGGCCTTCCACCCCGCGCCGAACCGAACCTCGGCGACCCAACCGTATAACGGCCGGATCAACACGACAGCTTTTCAGCGTGAGGTGGAGTCCATCTCTCGTCGTTATGGTGTCGACCCTGCCTTGGTTCGGGCCGTAATGCACACCGAGAGCTTTTTCCAGCCGGAAGCCCTTTCAAGTGCGGGTGCGCTTGGGTTGATGCAGCTTATGCCTGCAACCGCCGAACGTTTTGGTGTGACAGATCGCACTGATCCGGTTCAAAGCATTGAAGGGGGAGTGAAATATCTCCGTTTCCTTCTGGATACCTTCGATCAAATTGAGCATGCGATCGCCGGATACAACGCCGGTGAGGGTGCGGTTCAAAGGCATGGAGGGATTCCGCCATTCAGTGAAACCCAGCAATTCGTGCCACTCGTGCTGGCGCGATATGAGCGTTATCGGGAGGCAATGGAATGATAGGTATGCCGAAAATGGGAGTCGGCATTACGGCCATCACCTTTCTAGTGACGGGGTGCGCAGGGATGGGCACCAAGGATCCCCGAGACGGAGATGCGCGGTATTTCCATGCGCAGAACCCAGAAATGGCGATCATCGTCGAGGCTGATGAGTTTAACTTCGATTATGAGGTTGCATCGCTCGATGGAAGGAATTCCGATGGTCAGGTGTTTGACGATGGAAGCCGAACCTATTTTCTCACCGCTGACGGAACAGGATATCGCGACCTCAAGGATGCGGCTGGTCAAACGAGAGAGACCCGCAGGCACGGAATGTATCGAGTGACCGAAGGTGTCGAATCGATCTGGTTCGCGCGAAATTCAGCGGGGGACTCGATTTGTATTCGGGCGGGGTGGATGACCGAAGGGGCGTGTAACGACGCGATTAAAGCCTCAGAGGGTGTGCAGCCGGACCGAACAGAATTGGAAAAGCGCAGGGCAGAACTGATGCAGCGCCTGGAGGCGCTCGAAAACAATGGGCGACAGGAGTAGTTAATGAAAGGCAAGAAAGGAATTCTGGTGGTATCGACACTGGCGCTCATGGCAGCAGCGCCCGTCTTTGCCGGTAGCTGGACAACCTATATCGACAACGAATCGGTGAATTCACCGTATTCATTCGACTTCCAAACCCTTGGCGCGCCAAACGCCCAGCCGGTTCAGGTCTTCACGGATGAGTACGAAACGTTCATCGAGATGCCTGGGGATGTGACGCCGCATTACGCGATCGTGGGGGGGAGCCGAGTACAGCTCAAGGAGAGTCCACCCTACGTGGTGCTGGATTCATCGCCTCGAGAATTCTTCCTTCGCACTTCGAAAGGTGAGGTCGAGGTGGTCCGTCGCGGCGACTCTCGACTCGCCGCAGAAATTTCCGGTCGGACGGCTCAAAGCGGGTGTGATCCGGTTTGTGAGTCGCCGGCTTATGTCCTGCGCGCTGGGACCATGCTGAGCGAGTCCCTCCGGCGCTACGTGAAAGCGCAAGGCTGGAACTCACTGCGTTGGAACGTTGATCACGATTATTTCATCGAGGACGACATCCCGATGCGCGGCGATATGCAGTCGGCAATCATGGGGCTTGTTCGCGCCTACCAGGATCAGGGTGGATTGATGGGCGTTAGCCCCCGGTTCGCGGAAGCCAACCGGGTCGTGGTTTTTGAATCGTCCGATATGTCGGGTGAACCGCAGTCTCTGCGTCGCCGCTGATCGAAAAAAGGAGTTTTAGATGATGCATTGGAAGCAGACGATTGTGGCGGGGGCTGTGGCGTTGGTCGTATCAGGCTGTGCGTCTTTCGGCGAGCCCAACGAGACCGTCAACCGTGCCGACGCGGAAGTGGATCGCGTTCACTCTGAAATTCAGGTGCTCGAGGCCGAGCGCATGAAAGGAAATGAGCGTGCCCACGAGTCGACCCGTCAGCCTCAAGGGTCGAGCAACCCCTACGTGAATACCCGTCCGGTTCCGATCCGGAAAACCTTGCCGCGTCTGTTCGAGCGACAGGTGACCTTCCATGAGCCGCATCCCACCCCGATCGGGCAGGTCATGGGGAAGCTCTCTCAGGTCGCGGGGTTGCAGGTTGGATTCGAGTATGACCTGGTCGACTCAGGCGCCCGGAGCGGGAATATCCGCGACCAGCGTCGGGAAGACTCCGCAGGGCGGGATGTGTCCGTGGTGGATCTGGATGAACTGGCGGGTGCTCGATCGGAAGGTGGCGAGTTGATGCACGACGTCAAAGTCGCTGTGTCTCATCAAGGTCGGGTACGCGACGTGCTGGATGCGGCGGCCAATGCATTGCAGGCCAACTGGCGTTATGACGAAGGTGCGCAGCGGGTCGTGTTCTATCGGTATGTCACCAAGACCATGCGAATCGCCATGACGCCGGGGAGTATCCGTAACGACGTCAACATCGAAACCAGGAGCGAGCAGTCCAGGACAGGGGGTGCGGAAAGCAACCTTCGACTGGAGGGCGACAGTTCGGTGTGGGAGTCGGTGGAAGCGGCGCTTGAGACAATGACGTCGAGCCGCGGTGCTTTCTCGGTAACGGATACCACGGGAACGGTGACGATCCGAGACGTTCCGGATGTCGTGGACCGCGTCGCGGAATATATCGAGAACCTCAATGAGACCTTCCAGCGTCAGGTCTCGGTGGATGTGCAGGTGTTCCGCGTGGAGGCCTCGCAGGAAGACCTACGTGGCGTGAATTGGTCGGCGCTGTTCGATACCCCCAACATCGGATTGGAAGTATCGAGCCCGGGTGGAGGTGTAGGTGATCTGAACCCAGGAACGGCGCGTCTCTCGATTCCTGAGGGGGCGGGTACGCTGAGCCGGTTCGTGGGGAGTGAGGGCTTTATCCAGAGTCTTTCCCGAATCGGTAAGACGTCCAGTGTCACGTCCACCACGCTTCAGACGGTGAACAACCAGCCGGCGCCCGTTCGGATTGGCCAGACGATTGCGTATCTGGAATCCGTGAGTCAGACCGATACCGCAAACGTGGGGTCGAGTACGACGCTCACTCCGGGTGAGATCGATGTCGGCTTTTCGATGCAGCTCCTTCCGCACGTGCAGGACAACGGCCGGGACATCCTGATGCAGGTGATGCTGACCTTGTCGACACTGGATCGCATCGAGGAGTTTGAGTCTGGGGGTCAGCGGATTCAGCTCCCCGAGGTGTCCTCCCGTGATTTCGTCCAGCGCACTTGGCTGCAAAGCGGGGAGGCATTGGTTCTCGCGGGGTTTGAGTCGATTGATGCGAACCTCTCGCGGCAGGGCTTGATCGATGCGGATCAGTGGGCGCTCGGGGGTAATCGGGCAGCGGACAATCGCAAAGAAAGTCTGGTGATTGTTCTCACTCCCACTGTGACCTCGATCCGAGATCGCTTCTAAGCCAAGGAGGGCATGCGTGAGCCAGATCAAGCTCAACAAGAAGCTCTATCTCACCGAATTGGAGTGGCATGGTGTGCCGGCTGGCAAGGCCGTCGGCGCCCGCGAGGTTCAAAGCTATGAAGAGGACGGCGGCCCGCCGGTTACTGGAGTTGTTCACCTGAAATCCTCCGAGTCGCTTGAAGAGGATTTCGTGGGCCTTTATCGAGACCGGGGTACACCCCCTAAAAAAGCCGGCACGCTGGCGGGAACAATCGCGAAGGCTTGCCCCGAGCACATCATCGTCGGCGAAATCGAGGATGGTGTCTGGTGGCTGATGGTTTCGCACCAGGGTGGCGTTATCCCGGGCACCGATATCGAAGGAAGCGGGCGCGAAATTCTGTCAGCGCTGCACGATCATCTCGAGCTTTTCGGCGATCAGGCGATCCTGGTCTCAAGCGCGGATATCCCTGGCCTTGAGGGGTTGGGTGATCAAGCGAAAAACGAGGTGGGTCGAGCACTCGCGGGCGCGAGTATTCAGGGTCTTGAAAGCATTGTCGCGGACGTGGATGCGGTTGCGGTAGAGGCGCTCGAAAAAGGGATGTCGCCCGCGAGGCAGGCTGTTACCGGCGTCGCTGCGCTGGCGTTTATGGCCGGCGTTGGCTGGATGGCGTGGGATATGTTTTTTGTGGATGAGACCCCACAAGTTCAGACCCAGAGCGAAGAAGCCGAGGCAAGAGAGCAATACCTTCAAGCCATCCTCCGGTCCGTCAACGATCGAATCCCCGAGAATAGTGGTTGGGCGATAGAGGCCATTGAGACGGCAATGGATCGGCACGCCGTGTCCGCGAATGGTTGGCAATTCGAAGGTGTTGCGTGCGAGCCCGGAGCGTGCACGATTTCATGGGTGCCGTATTCGTCCATCCGGCCAATCCGCGGCTTTGAAGAGGAAGCGGGGCTCCCGGAAGGAGCCTTGTCGAGATCCTCTCGAGGGGACTCCTTGAGTGCGCAAGTCTCGATCGGGGATGTGCCAATGCGAGTATTCCAAGGTGAGTCGGACCTGAATCAGTTGCCAGTTGGGCGAGAGATCCGTGCCGACTGGTGGGATTTCATGCAGCTTGCTCAATTCCGGTCGCCCGGGATCGATTTCGAGAGATCGAGAGGGACGTCTTCGGTTGGGCCGGCGGTCGCGCCAGCGGGGATGGTTCGTCTTGAAAGTGAGACGTTGCACGCCAACGGTAAGACGCTCGCTCAACTAGAGCGGCTTTTGGGGAGCCTCGACCAAACCGATATTCGAGCAAAGAAAGTGACGTTTGCCCCGCCGGAAGACGGTGGCAGTTCCTCCCAATGGAGAGTGGAGATGGAGTATGTGGCGAAACAGTAAGGAAACTCAGTGGATCCGCAAACCGGTCGCAGCCGCGGTGGTTGCGTTGTGCCTGGGCACGGCGACATGGGCGTCTGCGCAGGCGGACGACGTACCTTCGTTCATGCAGAACATGGAGACTGATGGGGGTTCGATTGAAGCGGATGGATCACCCGAGAGGCAGAGCGATCGAGGTGAGATCGACCCAACCCCTTCGGTTAGCCCCGATGGCGATGCGGGGGATGCAGAAGAAAACCTGGGCCCCGGTCCGGAGCGGTCGGCGGCGGACGCGGGCCGGGTAAGTGTTGACCCCGGTACGGGAGGGGGCGAACCGGTTGTGGGTGCAGCACCCATTCGTCCAGATATTCCGATAGCACCCCCGCGCGCTCGCGCGGCGGACGACGAGCTTGAAAGCCCGGTCGACATGACCCGATCCGAACGGCAATACCTGGATGAACTCCGGGCCCTTCAGCAGGAAAGCGAGTTGTGGGAGCTTCGGAATCGGGTTGGGGAGCAGCGCCAAGCCTATATGGAGCGTCAACAGAAGATTAACGAGGCCGCACGCCCTGAACCACGAGGGCCTTCAATGGAAGAGATCATGGCGTTGATGAATGGGCCTCAAGGAGGCGGGGCGCCACGTAATCAAGCTCGACCGGGCCGAGTGGCCAGTGCGTTTGATTCCACCATCCTCGATGACGAGCGAGCACTGGCCGAGATGCGCTTGGTGAGCGTGTTTGGTGACCGCGGCCGTCCTTCGGCGGAGGTCTTCTATGGCGGGGGTCGTATGACGATCTCTCACGGGGACATGCTCCCGGGCGATTGGATGGTGTCCGAAATCGAATTGACCCGAGTGGTAGCCGAGAAGGAAGGCCGACGATTCGAAATCGGCCTGAAGCGCCCCAATGGGAATGGCGATCCCAATCGCCGGAGGTAAAGGATGAGCCTGGAATTCGAAGAGACGGCGGAGTCCGTCGGCGAGATCCTGGAAGACGCTGCGGTCGACACTGAAGGCGCCGAGCAGCCCGCGCCGCCGAGCAGTGTGGGGGCGATCGCCTCGGACAACCACCGGGAGCGGTTTGAGGCGCCGGAGATTACACGCATGGTGGATCTCCCGCCTTACGATTGGATTCTCACTGGTTCCAGCGGGGTCGTTAAGGCGCCCCTGGTCATCGAGGATTTCGCTTGTGTGGTGGGGCATGTCACGCATATCAAGGGCGATTTTCAAAAGGAAGACATCGAGGTCCAGGATGTCCCGAGGATGGTCGAGAGCCAATCGATCGAACTCGAAGTTTGGGTCTTGTGTACTGGCCGTGTGCGTGACCGGTCAAAGGTTCATCTCGCGGATCTGATTGGCACTGCGCGAAAAGCATTGCCGGGTGCTCGGGTGCACAATAGGCCGAGGTTGACTACAGCGGCGATCATTGAGGCGCTCTACGAGCGGCAGAATAGCGACGAGCTACTATCCGGCGGAGACGTCTCGAATGAGCAACAGGATTTTGATGACATTGGGCGATATGCCCTTGCAAATAAGGTGTCGGATATCCACATCGAGGCGGATCGGGAATCCGCCCAAATCCTGATGCGGCAGCATGGGCGACTTCGGCACTACAAGGATCTGGCGCCCGAGCGAGCCCGAGCTATCTGTTCTGCGGCGTACAACACGCTTACGGAGTCCGGATCGACACGGGACTCATTTAATGAGCGGATCTTTCAGAACGCGGTTATTGACCGACCGTACGAAGAGGGGCGCGTTCGTTTCCGGTATGCGTCAATGCCGGTGGCACCGGAAGGCTTCAACGTGGTCTTGCGTCTCCTTCCGATTGGGGTTGAGGCGGATCACCAGTCGTATGAAGATCTGGGCTACGCAGAGTCGCATGTGCGCGATATCCGCCGGGCGATGGGGAAATCGTCTGGGGTATTCATTATTGCGGGTACGACGGGGTCGGGTAAGTCGACGACGCTCCAAAATGCGATTGAAGGGATCGCGATGGAGCGACCCGATCAAAAAATCCGGACCATTGAGGAGCCCGTGGAGTATCGGATCCGAGGAGCTTCGCAAACACCGGTTGTTCGTGATGAAAGTAAAGCGGGCGATGGGAAGAGCGAAAACAAGCCGTTTGTTGATGCGATCAAGGCCGCGCTGCGCAGTGACCCTGATGTTCTAATGATTGGCGAGATTCGAGATACCGTGACGGCGGAGTTGGCCATCCAGGCCGCGCAGACAGGGCATCAGGTCGCGACCACCATTCACGCCGACGCGTGGAGCGGGGTTGTTGACCGCCTCAATCTGATCGACATCGATGGTGGGACTCTGTCGCAGCCCGGCTTGATATCGGGGCTCGCATACCAGAAGTTAATGCCCGTGCTGTGTGACCACTGCAAGATCCCCGCAGAAGAATGGGCACGCGAAAACGCAGGGACTCCCGAGCAAAAGAGCATGATCGGACGGCTAAGCGAGATCCAGAATAACGATCTCGATGGAATCTACTTCAGCAAGCAAAACGGTTGCCCTGAGTGCAATGGCGTCGGAATTGTCGGTCAGACGGTCTGCGCGGAGGTCGCCCTGCCGAACAACGCGATGCTGCGAGCCATTCGCCAGGGCGACATCATCGAGGCCCGGAAGGCTTGGCGCGACCAGCGATCCGAAGAACCGGGTGATATGACAGGGCGAACGGCCTTTGAGCATGCGATCTACAAGATGCGAAAAGGGATATGCGACCCTCGGGATATCGAGCACCGATTCATGATGCTGGACGAACTGTTCCACCTTGACGACTAGGGAAGGGCGATGAAGGAAGCTATGATGGAGCACGGCCAGCGTCTAATGGCGCTGGCGGATCGATTCTCGAGTCGGCCGTCGAATGCGGGGGGTGGATCGAAGCCGGGGGCACGAAAGAATGTGTCTTCGGCGGCATTAGGGGATCGACTCAAGAGGATGCGAGCCAAGCTCAAGTTCGGCGCAAAAGAGCGGGCCAGCCTGTATCGCAAGATGGCATCCATGACGGCGGCCGGCTTCCCCCCAACGGAATCGATCAAGAAGCTCAACGCGAGGCATAAGGCGCGTCGCAACCCGCTCGAGTTTATGACGCATGACTGGATTAAGCGTGTTGGGCAGGGTGCGAGCCTTGCTGATGCGCTTGATGGGTGGGCGGATCCCGCGGAAGTGACGATTATCGCGGCCAGCGACAAGGTGAACGACCTCCAGACGGGTCTCCAGGAGGCCGCGGAGTTGACCGAGTTCCGACACAAGATGACGAAAATGGCGGTGTCGAAACTGACAATGCCGGTCGTGCTTCTGCTCTCGTTGTTTGGGTTGGTCTACTACATCGCCGCAACGATTGTGCCCAGCGCCCAGGACATGCTTCCAGAAGAACAGATGCCGGATTTCGCGAAAGCGTACTTCGCATTTGGTGAATGGATGCTGGACTGGGGCGGGTGGACCGCCCTTGGGGTGGTTGCCTTAGCGATTGCCCTCGTCATTTCATTTCCCATTTGGAAAGGGAGTGCTGAGTTCCAGAAGAAGAAATCCAGCGGTAATCGCTGGGAGAAGAAGGAGAGCCTGAGGGACTACGCCGATAAGGCGTTCCCTTGGACGCTTTATCGCTCAATGCAGGGAGCTTTCTTCCTGCTTGCGCTCTCATCGATGCTTCGAGGGGGTATGACGGCGGCCAACAGCATTCGGAGCCTGTCCCAGTATTCGACGCCCTGGCTGCGTCAGCATCTCTCGCTCATGGGGGCAAAGCTAAAGGGCGGATTGCCCGAGTCAAAAGCGCTTGAGACGGGGCTTCTCAGTCACGAAATGAGTGATAGTCTTGCGATTTACGGCGATCTTCCGGACTTTGCGGAAGCGATGAAGACGATCGGGGACGACGCGATGAGTGACCTCGAGAGCAGTGTCTCCAGAATCAGCTCGCTTACATCCGTGGCGGTCATGGTGCTTTTGGCTGCGTTCATCCTGGCCACGATCTTCGCGCTAGGGGAGACCAGTTTCGCGATCTCGGATGCCGTTGAGCAGCAGTCGATGGGCATTTGATCCGCCCATCCGAATCGGCTACGTTATAGGCGTGGTCGGACCACTAATGTGTACCTCAACCAAGGAAAGGTGATTCCATGAAGAAGCAGTCCATCTCCCGCTCCACCCTCAACGCCCGCGCCCGCAAATCGAAGGGCTTCACTCTGATCGAGGTCTTGATCGTGCTCGCGATCGGCGCCGGTATTCTCTTTGCCGTGTTTGCGGCCGTGAGCAAGGTGCAGGGCAAGGCGGTCGCGAAAGAGGCGTCCGAAACCCTGAATCTGATGGTGGCGGACACCCGAGCGCTGTATCGCAGCCAGGGTAACTTCAACAACATCGACGCCGAAACGCTGGTCAACAACAACGTTCCGCCTCGCTCGATGGTGAATGGCTCCGACATTATTTCGCCGTGGAACACCGCGATCGCGGTCGATGAAGCGACGATCAATACCACGAACGATGCCGTGCGCTTCACCTACCCGGATGTTCCGCGCGATGATTGTACGGGATTCGTGCAGGCTGCCGAGGGCTCGTTCACCCGTGTTGAGGTTGGCGGTTCGGTTGTAAAGGACGTGGGTCAGACCATGGAAGTCGCCACACTGGGTCAGGCTTGCTCCAGCGCGGATTTTGTGGACATCGCCTTTACGCAAGGCCGATAAAGCAGTTAATCGTACTTGCACTACCCGCTTAGGGAGCGGGGCGTTCATGCAGGGCTCGACACACTCCATCTCGTGAAAAGGTGGGTGTGCCGGGCCCTTTTTCGTTAGGACAATCTAAAGGAATGGGTCAGGGATGAAACAGGGAACGATTTCAAGCGCAGCGCGGGCCAGGCAGGAAGGCTTCACGCTCATCGGTATGTTGCTGGCGTTGTCCGTCGCGGTCGCCGCACTTCCGCTGGCGCACAAGATGATGGATCGGAGCACTGCGGATTCGTCAGCGAAAACGGCGGGCAATGAGTTGGCCCAGCTTTCTGTCGGGTTGCGCGGTTACATCGGGGATATCCAAGCGGGCGTGGTTACGCCGACGGCGGGCCCCGTAGACCTAGATCATTTCCGGCCCGAGTCGTGTGGCGGCCCCGCCCGGGGGCACCTCGATGTGTCGGAGGGGTACATCCCGTGCCATATCGCTCGATACGGAAACAGTGACACGATCTTTGGCACGGATTATGACATCGAGGTCAATAACTTCGGGACAGATGGATGGGAAGTCCGAGCCTATTTCGACGTATTGAGCAATCAGCCGGATCGCCGGGGAGTTCTCGCCCACCGGGTGATCAACACGGCTTCTGCGCACAGCGGGCAGCCGGCGAACGGGTTGTTCCAGAATTTCCTCGCCAATGTCCCGGTGAATTCAAACGATCCGTCGGCGAGCACGCAGGATCCGGCGGACCCCGACTTTGGTCGCGCCATGGTCGTGGCCAGCAACCGTCCCTCTGACGATATGTGGCTGCGGACGGACGGGTCGAACGAGATGAACGCGAACATTCGGGCCGGCGGAAACAGTCTCGTCAATGCCGACTCGATCGATGCGTCGGGCGACATGGTGCTGGGGAACAATGCGTTTATCGGTGGCGATACCGTGATTCAGCGGTCTCTTGAGGTCGGGCAGAGCATCAATTCCGGACTCAATATTCGCGCCGATGGGAACCTGTTTGCAGGCAATGATGTAGTCGCGACCACGGACGTCGTGGCGGGCGACAACGTGTATGCCGGTAACAATGTCGTGGCGGATGAGCGCGTGCTGGCACGGGATATGTACATCGAGGATATCGACAAGCTCGTGAGTCAGGGAATCTACAACCAGGTCGTTCTATCGGGTACTGGGATGACGGTTCAAAAACCGCAGTGCCCGGCCGGCATCGACCCCGGGGTGTACACCTCGATTCAGTCGATTGCGGGAGAATCCGGGGAGCCGATTCACGGGCAGCGAGTCAATGTTACCGATCTTGGTTCGGAATGGCGGATCGATCCGCAGATCCTCCCGCCGACTGGGCCCTGGCAGGACACGAGCAATTCGATGACAGTGGTATTCACGAAATGCGGGTGATGGGGTCGCCCAGGCCGAACAGGGAAAGCAGGTAAACAGGAGAGAGGAAATGAATGGAAAAAAGGTATTGGTAGCCGCCACGTCTGTGGCCATGGTCGTTGCGTTTGGTCTGACAGCGACTCAGGCCGACGATCGGCATGGATTTAACACCGAGGCCATGAAGATGGAACGGGGGATCACCGGCCAGGTGGACCCGAACCGCCTGGACGATAAGGTCAGCGAGTCCCGAACGACCAGCCGAAGCGTGGAAGAGCGGTTGAGTGAGGGGATGGATGCCGCTGCCGCGTCGTCCTCAGATTTTGTGGACTCCAGTATGAACGTGACGCAAGCCAGCACACAGGGCTGGTGGGACTCGCGTCGCGCGGATTGCGAAGCCAATGACGGAAAATGGGATGCGTCATCCCTGAGCTGCGCATATCCTCAGCGTGAATGTCGGGATATGGGGTTCGAGTGGGACGAAAGTTCGCAGAGCTGTAAAGTGGATCACGCCTCAGTTTTTGGTGCGCCAGGGGGCAGTTATGTGAGCGCTTGGAGTGCGAATAGCAACAGGAACCCAATATATGGGCCGGGGTCACAGGGAGTTAATTGGTATGCTTACTCGCCGACTCACGGGCAGACGTGTTACTCGTCTGGGAATTCGGTCTTCAGTCAATGTAATGGAAGCCGCGACGACCTCAAGCCGTTGGTGAATCCCCCGGGCGTGAGCCTCTGGACGGGTTGGTCTACCACTCTTGAGGACGGTATGTGTCCTTGGGGAGGGGTGCCTGTAGTTGTGAGCTACGACCAAAGAAATGACGGGTGCTTCGACTGTGAGAATTACTGGCACTTTGAAGGCTATTGCGGAGGGTAATGCGATGAAGATGAAAGCGAAATCGGTGCTGTCCAGCGTGATTGCTCTGGGATTGGCGTTCGGAGCGGTCAGCGCGCAAGCCGACGACCGCCATGGTTTTGATGCCGAAGGTGCAATGGCCAAGCATGGGATCGAGCGTGGCGGAGTATCCAGTGAGGATTACTTCGAAGCGATGCAGAATGAAGCACGTTCCCGCGCATCCGGGCTTGGGATTAGTTCCCAGGATGCAACCGCAAGAGTAGGGGCTTCGAGTGATTCCAGCGG
>NZ_KB906360.1:0-148095 GCF_000381305.1 Thioalkalivibrio sp. ALE16 | reverse complement strand
CCGACCTGACGCGCCAGCAGGATGTGCTCGCGGGTCTGCGGCATCGGGCCATCGGCCGCCGACACCACCAGGATCGCGCCGTCCATCTGCGCCGCACCCGTGATCATGTTCTTCACATAGTCCGCGTGCCCGGGGCAGTCGACGTGCGCATAGTGGCGCGTGTCGCTTTCGTATTCGACGTGCGCGGTCGCAATCGTGATCCCGCGCGCCTTCTCTTCCGGCGCATTGTCGATCTGGTCAAACGCACGGGCTTCGCTCCCGTACTTCTTGCCCAGCACCGCCGTCATCGCCGCCGTCAGCGTCGTTTTCCCATGGTCCACATGACCAATCGTCCCCACATTCACATGCGGCTTCTTACGCTCGAACTTTTCCTTGGACATTTCTCGCTTCCCCGGATCGTGACGCTAAAACTCAACAGCGACGCAGGTTGTACGCTGACATTAATATGGAGCTCATGACCGGATTCGAACCGGTGACCTCTTCCTTACCAAGGAAGTGCTCTACCGACTGAGCTACATGAGCCGGATAACTCTATTGCTCTGGCTGCCAGGGCCTCGGCCGGGCCGCCCGCAAGGACGCACCACAACAGGCCAAACGTGGAGCGGGTGATGGGAATCGAACCCACATCATCAGCTTGGAAGGCTGAGGTTCTACCATTGAACTACACCCGCAGAACCCTGGCTTGCCTGACCACCGCCCACTATGGCCGCTGGCTTCAAAAACTCGATGGTGGAGGGAGGAGGATTCGAACCTCCGAAGGCTGAGCCAGCAGATTTACAGTCTGCCCCCGTTGACCGCTTGGGTATCCCTCCTCGATCAAGCCGCGTATTCTGAACCAGCGCGAAGCGCAGCGTCAAGCGCCTCGAGCATTCGCTTCCGGCCGCGGCGCAACAGCCTTGTCTTCTGCGGGGTTGATTCCTATGATCGGGGGCACAGTGGGGGGCGCCAGTGGTCCGCCAGGGCGTTTCCCTTCCGCCGCGGACGCACGTATTGTGTGGCCCATCACTGGTTTGTATACGCAGAGGCCCATGGCGAACACCACTACGGCACCGCGGCTCCCCGGGCTGGCCAAACGCCTGGTCGAGGCCGGCCTGATCGCGGAGGACATCGCCTCCCAGCTGGTCGAGGAGGCCCAGTCCCAGCAGACCCCCCTGATGACCCTGCTGGCCAGCAAGGGCCAGGTGGCGGAGGCCCGGCTCGCGGAGGCCGCCGCCGAGGAATTCGGGCTGCCGGTATTCGACCTCGCGACCTTCGAGCCGGAACTGCTGCCCAAGGATCATCTGAACGAGAAGCTGATCCAGAAGCATCACGCCCTCCCGCTGATGGTGCGCGGCAACCGGCTCTACATCGCCGTCTCCGACCCGACCAATCTTGGCGCCACCGACGAGTTCAAGTTCGCCACGGGCATGCCGGTGGAGGCCGTGCTGGTCGAGTCGCACAAGCTCGACCGCTTGATCGACAGCGCCCTGAGCGCCGCCTCGTCGCTGATGGACGACCTGGGGGACGACGGCCTCGACAGCCTGGCAATCGAATCGGGCGACGACGACAAGGACAGCTCGGACACCGCCGAAGGGGCGGACGATGCCCCGGTAGTGCGCTTCGTCAACAAGCTGTTGATGGACGCCATCAACCGCAAGGCCTCCGACATCCATCTCGAGCCCTTCGAGAAGGACTTCCGCGTGCGCTTTCGCATCGACGGCGTGCTGCACGAAGTGGCCCACCCGCCGAACTCCCTGGCACCGCGAATCACCGCGCGGGTCAAGGTGATGTCGCGCATGGACATCGCCGAACGCCGCGTACCCCAGGATGGACGGATCAAGCTGAAGCTGTCACGGACGCGGGCGATCGACTTTCGTGTCAGCACCCTGCCGACGCTGTACGGCGAGAAGATCGTGATGCGTATCCTCGACCCCAGCAGCGCGTCGATGGGGATCGACCAACTGGGCTACGAGGAACATCAGAAGGAAGCCTATCTGCAGGCGCTCAGCCGGCCCTACGGGATGATCCTGGTGACCGGCCCCACCGGGTCGGGCAAGACCGTATCCCTCTATACCGGCCTCGGCATCCTGAACACCGCGGACCGCAACATCTCCACCGCCGAAGACCCGTCGGAAATCAACATGCCCGGGGTCAACCAGGTCAACGTGAACCCGAAGGTCGGCCTGACCTTCGCCAGCGCCCTGCGCGCCTTCCTGCGCCAGGATCCGGACGTGATCATGGTCGGGGAGATCCGTGACCTCGAGACCGCGGAGATCGCGATCAAGGCCGCGCAGACCGGCCACTTGGTGCTCTCCACCCTGCATACCAACGACGCGCCACAGACGCTGACTCGCCTCGCCAACATGGGCGTGCCACCGTACAACATCGCGTCGTCGATCCTGCTGATCATCGCCCAGCGCCTCGCGCGGCGCCTGTGTCCGAACTGCAAGGAACCGGAACAGCTGCCGGAAGAGGTCCTGCGCAAGGAGGGCTTCACCGACGCCGATATCCAGGCCGGGGTGACTGCCTATCGCGCGGTGGGATGTGACCAGTGCACCAACGGCTACAAGGGCCGCCTCGGGGTCTACCAGGTCATGCCCATCAGCGAGGAGATGCAGCGCGGCATCCTGGAGGGCTACAACTCCATGCAGCTGGCGGAACAGGCAGAAAAGGAAGGCATCGAGGACCTGCGCCGCGCCGGTCTGATGAAGGTAATGGCGGGGCTGACCAGCCTCGAGGAAGTCAATCGCGTGACCAAGGACTAGTGCCGCAAGGGGCACGGGTCACCAGCTACAGGGGGACAGGGGGATGGCCGACTCCGGGACGATCTACACCTGGGAAGGACTGAACAAGAACGGCGACCGGGTCAAGGGCGAGACCCCGGCCGACAATGAGGCCACCGCGCGCGCCGAACTGCGCAAGAACGGCATTAACGTCGTCAAGATCCGCAAGAAGCCGAAGTCGCTGTTCTCCGGCGGCAACAAGAAGATCGTGCCGGCGGATATCGCTTACTTCCTGCGGCAGATGACCACGATGCTGCAGTCCGGTGTACCTCTTGTGCAGGCGTTCGAGATCGTCGGCCGCGGGAACGAGAAACCCGCGATGCGCGACCTCGTTCTGAAACTGAAAGCGGACGTGGAAGGCGGCGAGACCTTTGCCAAGGCCCTGTCCAAGCACCCGCGTCACTTCGACGACCTGGTCACCAACCTCGTCGAGGCGGGCGAGCAGGCGGGGACGCTCGAGACCCTGCTGGACAAGATCGCCACCTACAAGGAAAAGACCGAGGCCCTGAAGGCCAAGATCAAGAAGGCCCTGTTCTACCCCGCAGCGGTCGTCGTGGTGGCCATCGTGGTCACCGCGATCCTGCTGATCTACGTGGTCCCGCAGTTCGAGGCCCTGTTCCAGGGCTTCGGTGCCGACCTGCCGGTGTTCACGCGGATGGTGGTGGACCTCTCGGAGTTCACCCAGAGCTGGTGGTGGGCGATCCTCGGGGTCATGGTGGCGATCGGCTTCGTCTTCGTGCAGGCCAAGCGGCGCTCGCCACGTTTCGCCCGCTTCCTCGACATCATCATCCTCAAGGCCCCGGCCTTCGGGCCGATCCTGCGCAAGGCCGCGATCGCGCGCTTCGCCCGCACGCTGTCGACCATGTTCTCCGCAGGGGTCCCGCTGGTGGATGCCCTGACCTCGGTCTCCGGGGCCACCGGCAACGCGGTCTACCGCGAGGCGACCCTGCGCATGCGCGACGAGACCGAGGCAGGCGGGCAGTTGCAATGGTCGATGCGCAATACCGGCGTGTTCCCCAACATGGTGGTGCAGATGGTCGCGATCGGCGAGGAATCCGGCTCACTGGACTCCATGCTGGCCAAGGTCGCGGACTTCTACGAGGACGAGGTCGACAACGCCGTCGACAGCCTGTCCAGCCTGCTGGAACCGCTGATCATGGTGGTTCTGGGCGTGCTGGTCGGCGGTCTGGTCATCGCCATGTACCTGCCCATCTTCCAGATGGGTCAGGTGATCTAGGGGATGCTGGCCGAGACCGGTGCGCAACTGGGCGCGTGGGCCCTGCCGATCGCCGGGGTCTTCGGGCTGCTGATCGGCAGTTTCCTGAACGTGGTCATCGCGCGCCTGCCGGTGATGCTGGAACGCGACTGGGAACGCGAGGCCCGCGCCATCCTCGAGCACGAACCGCCGGGCGCAGAGGAGCGCTTCGACCTCGTGCGCCCGCGCTCGCGCTGCCCGCAATGCCAACGCCCCATCCGGGCGCTGGAGAACGTGCCCCTCCTCAGCTATCTGCTTCTGCGCGGGCGCTGCCCTGGCTGCGGCACCCGCATCAGCTGGCAGTATCCCGCGGTCGAGGCCCTCACCGCGCTGCTGTTCATCGTGACGATCTGGCACCTGGGGCCGAACGCCACAGGCCTCCTGGCCCTGGTGTTCACCGGCGTGCTGATTGCGGCGGCCGGGATCGACGCCCGCACCACCCTGCTCCCGGACCAGCTGACCCTGCCCCTGCTGTGGCTGGGCCTGCTGGTCAACATCCCGGGGACCTTCACCGACCTGCAGTCGGCGGTCATTGGCGCCGTCGCCGGCTACCTGGTGCTGTGGCTGATCTTCCATGGCTTCCGCCTGCTGACCGGCAAGGAGGGCATGGGCTTCGGGGACTTCAAGCTGCTGGCCGCGCTGGGCGCCTGGCTGGGCTGGCAGGCCCTGCCGGTCATCCTGCTGCTGGCCTCGCTGGTCGGCGCCGTAGTCGGGATTGCGTTGATCCTGCTGCGCGGCCGGGATCGCAATATCCCGATCCCGTTCGGCCCCTATCTCGCCGCCGCCGGCTGGCTCGCGCTGATCTGGGGAGACGAGCTGCTGGCCCTCTACTTCCCCCAGGGATTCTAGGCGACGGGCATGCTGCGGGTCGGACTCACCGGGGGGATCGGCTGCGGCAAGAGCCGGGTCGCGGGGTTGTTCGCCAGCCTCGGCGTGCCGGTGCTGGATGCCGACGCCATCAACCGCGAGCTGCAGACACCGGGACACGACCTCTACGCTGCCATCGTGAACCGCTTCGGGCCCGGCGTCCTGGATGCCCGCGGGCACCTGGACCGCGGCGCCCTGCGCAGCCGGATCTTTGCCGACCCGGGGGAGCGCCAGGCGCTGGAGGCCCTGGTCCACCCCGCGGTGGAGGCCCGCATCGAGGAAGACCTCGCCGCGCTGCCATCCGACACGCCCTACGCCCTGATCGTGGTTCCACTGCTGTTCGAGGCCGGCTGGGAGAACCGCTTCGACCACGTGATCGTGGTCCACTGCGAGCCCCACGAGCAGATCGCCCGCGTCACCCAGCGTGACGGCCGCAGCAGCGCCGAGGTGGAGGCCATCCTGGCGGCACAGATGAATCCCGAGGAGCGCCGCCTGCGCGGGGACAGCGAAATCCACAATCGCGAAGCCACAACGGAGGCCGACTTGGCGAACCAGGTAGCAGAACGCGACGCCGCCCTGCGCGAGCTGTCCGCCACGACCGCCTCCCGGGTGGAAATCCGCCCCCCGAATACCTGATACTGCCGGGATTCCCGGGCCATGCACCTTCAGCCCTCCTGCCGAACGGGCACGCCGTGAGCCAGACCCTGACCTTCGAACAACCGCTGCATGAACGCGTGCGCCTCCTGCTGCGACTGGAGGCCCTGAACGCGCGCTTCGCCGACGCACTGGAGTCGGGGCGGCCGTTCGACCACCACGAGGCCCTGGTCTCCCTGGTCGATATCTACGCGCTGGTGACCCGCGTCGACATCAAGCGCGAGCTGATGGGCGAGATCGAACGCCAGACGGTCAACCTGAACCGTCTGGCCAACCAGCCGGGCGTGGATGCCGAGCGCTTCCGCGAAACCATGGACACGCAGAAGCGGCTCCATGATGCGCTGGAGGAACAGGCCGGCGCCCTCGATCACCGCGTGCGCGGCAGCGAGTTCTTCTCCAGCGTACGCCAGCGCATGGCCCTGCCGGGCGGCGCCTTCGACTTTGACCTGCCGATCTACCACTACTGGCTCGCACAGCCAAGCCAGGCGCGCAGCGAACTCCTGCTGGAGTGGTTCGAGCCGCTCAATACCGTCGCCGAGGCGACCGCCCAGGTGCTGCGCTACATGCGCCGCTCGGGCCACGCGGAGCCGGTCACGGCGGAGGAGGGCTACTTCGAGCGCAGCCTGGACACCAGCCATGCCTGGCAACTGATCCGGGTGACCGTCGACCCCACCCTCGGGGTCTATCCGGAGATCAGCGGCGGACGCCAGCGCTTTACCGTGCGCTTCTTCGCCCCGGGCGACTTCCGCGAGCGCCCGGTTCCGGCCAGTCGCGACGTCCCCTTCCAGCTCTGCTGCTGCGCGATCTGACACCGTGACCGGGCTCGTTGCCCGGCGACGGGATCAACCGTCCAGCAGCCCGCGAATGCCGGCAATCCCCTGCGCCCCCGCCTGGCGCGCCTGTGCCAGGTGCCCCGGGGTCATGCCTCCCAGCGCGTAAACCGGTACGCCCGCTCCGGCCGTCCAGGCAGTGAAGCGCTCCCAGCCCAGCGTCCCGCCCCCGGGGTGGGTGGCGGTCACCTCCACCGGCCCGAGGACCACGAAATCCAGCCCCAGCGCGGCGACCCGCGCGAGCCCGGCCCGGTCATGCACCGACGCGCCGGTCCAGCCTCCCCGGTCCGGACGTGTCTCCAGTTCGCGCCAGCGCCGCTCCGGCAGATGCAGCCCCACCTCCGGGAACCCGGTCAGCCAGTCCGCCGGGGCGTTGGCCAGCACCGGGATACCCAGCGCGCCGGCGGGCCCGGCGATGGCCGCGAGGAAGTCGCGATAGGCCGACGCGTCCAGCGCCGGCGCCCGAACCTGGACCATGCCGGCCCGGCCCGCGCGCAGGGCCCGGACCACGCGCTCCGCGATCGCGTCGGCCTGGCCCGCATCGTCCGGGGACGGGGTGATCAGATAGCGCTCGGGGAGCCGCAGCGCGTTGAGCATCGCGCGGTTGGCCGCCGGGAAATCCGCCGGGTCGAGGGTGTCCGGGCGCAGCCACGCCATGGTCTGGCCCTCGCGCGGCGCGGGTTCGCCGGACCACGTGCTCACGCGAAACACGTGCAGGCGCACGGCGCGCTCCGAATAGCGGTGATCAATGGTCAGGCACTGAACCGCAGCGCCGACCCGGACGCCCAGTTCCTCATCCAGCTCGCGGGCCAGGGCCGTGGCCGGCGATTCCCCCGCGGCCACCTTGCCCCCGGGGAATTCCCGAAACCCGGCCAGATGCTGCCCGCGAGTACGGCGGGTGACGAGTACGCGGCCCCGGGCATCCAGGATCAGCCCGATCGCGACCTCGACCGGCCGGGAGACAACCGGCTCAGGACCGGTATTCGGCATTGATGCGCACGTACTCGTGGGAGAAGTCGCAGGTGTACTTGCGCGCGCCCGCGCGGCCCCGGCCGAGGTCGATGCGCACATGAATCTCGTCCGCGCCGAAGGCCCGCTGGCCATCGGCCTCTGCATAGGCCGGGGCCCGGCCACCGTCGCGAACGATCTCCACGTCATTCACGTGGATCGCGACCCGGTCGATCGCCAGGTCCGGCACACCGGCGCGCCCCACCGCCGCCAGGATCCGGCCCCAGTTGGGGTCCGAGGCGAACAACGCGGTCTTCACTAGCGGGGACAGCGCGACCGTCTCGGCCACCTGCGCCGCTTCTTCGCGCTCCCGCGCCCCGGTCACCTCCACGGTGACGAACTTGGTCGCGCCCTCGCCGTCGCGCACGATCGCCTGGGCCAACTCCAGACACACCGCCGCCAGCGCGGCGAGAAACGCCTCCCGATCCGCCGGCGTGGCGAGCCCGGCGCCGCTGGCGCCACTGGCCATCACCACGACCGCATCGTTGGTCGAGGTATCGCCGTCCACCGTGATCGCATTGAAGCTGTCGCGGTTGGCCACGCGCAGCAGGCCCTCGAGTTCGGCGGCGTCGATGGCGAGATCGGTCCCGATGAAGGCCAGCATGGTCGCCATGTCCGGGTGGATCATGCCGGAACCCTTGGCGATGCCCGTCAGGGTCACTTCGCCCTGCGACAGGGAGACGCGGCGGCTGCAGCCCTTGAGCACGGTATCGGTGGTCATGATCGCGCGCCCGGCCTGCATCCAGGTATTGGGCGCCAACCCGGCGTACAGGACCGGCAGGGCCGCGACAATCCGCTCGACCGGCAGCGGCTCCCCGATCACGCCGGTGGAAAACGGCAGGACCGCATCCGCGACGGTCCCGGTCAGACCGGCCACCGCCTCGCAGCAGGCGCGCGCGGCGGCCAGCCCGGGCTCGCCCGTACCGGCATTGGCGTTTCCGGCGTTAATCAGCAGCCAGCGAGCGTGCCCCCGCGCCTGGTGCTCGGCGGCCACCACCACGGGCGCCGCGCGGAAGGCATTGGTGGTGTAGAGCGCGGCGATGGTCGCTTCCGGGCCGGCGTCGATCAGGACCAGATCGTCACGCCCGGCGTAACGGATGCCGGCTGCGGTCGCGGCCAGGCGGATCCCCGGCACGGGATGAAGGACCTCCGGGGCGATCAATCCAACGGCCATTGTGGGCGTCCCCTACAGCTTGCCGTGGCAGTGCTTGAACTTCTTGCCCGAGCCGCACCAGCAAGGCTCGTTGCGCCCCAGCTTGGGCTCCTCGCGGCGATAGGGGGCCTCGCCACTGGCGACCGGCTCGCGGCCCTCCGCCTCGCCCTCGGCATCGGGCTTCAGGGCGCTGTCGGGGTTCTGGTGCTGGAACTGCAGGTCGTCCTCGGCCGGCGCGGCCTTCTTCGGCTGTAGCGCCTCGACCTCCTCCGGCGAACGCAGCTGCATCCGCAACAGGAACTTCACGACATCGTGCTTGATGCGTTCCAGCAGGGACTGGAACATGGCAAAGGCTTCCTTCTTGTACTCCTGCTTCGGGTTGCGCTGGGCGTAGCCGCGCAGCCCGATGCCCTGGCGCAGGTAGTCCATCGCGGCCAGGTGTTCCTTCCACTGGCTGTCCAGGACCTGCAGCATCACGTCGCGCTGCAGCCGGTTCATGGTCTCGTCACCCAGCTGCTCGCGCTTGCCGGCCAGCATCTCGCGGGCATGGCCGACGATGCGTTCGCGCAGCGGCTCCTCGTGGAGGTCGTCCTCGTCGTCCAGCCACTGCTGCACCGGCAGGTCCAGCCCGAACTCGCCGTTGAGGGCCTGCTGCAGGCCCTCAACGTCCCACTCGTCCTCGATCGAGCCCGGCGGGATGTACTGGCTGATCTGGGCGTTGACCACGTCCTCGACCAGGGTGTCGATGGTGTCGCTGATGTCTTCGGTGGTCAGTAGTTCGGCGCGCTGGTCATAGATCACGCGGCGCTGGTCGTTGGCCACGTCGTCGTATTCCAGCAGCTGCTTGCGGATATCGAAGTTGTGGGCCTCGACCTTGCGCTGGGCGTTCTCGATGGCGCGGGAGACCCAGGCGTTCTCGATCGCCTCGCCCTCCTTCATGCCCAGGCGCTGCATCAGCCCGCGCACCCGCTCGGAGGCGAACACCCGCATCAGGTTGTCTTCCAGCGACAGGAAGAAACGGCTGGAGCCCGGGTCGCCCTGACGCCCGGAGCGCCCGCGCAGCTGGTTGTCGATGCGCCGCGACTCGTGGCGCTCGGAGCCGATGATGTGCAGACCGCCGGACTCGAGCACCGCATCATGGCGCTGCTGCCAGTCGGCCCGTATGGCCTCCTGCCGGGCCGTGTCCTCCGGATCCACCTCGGCCAGCTCGGCATCCAGCGAGCCGCCCAGGACGATGTCGGTGCCGCGCCCGGCCATGTTGGTCGCCAGGGTCACGGCTTTGGGACGGCCGGCCTGGGCGATGATCGAGGCCTCGCGTTCGTGCTGCTTGGCGTTCAGGACCTCGAAGGCGATGCCGGTCTTTTTCAGGGCGTCCGCCAGGCGTTCGGAGCTCTCGACGGAGGCGGTCCCGACCAGCACCGGCTGGCCGCGATCCACGCACCACTGGATCTCCTTGATGATGGCGGTGTATTTCTCTTCCTGGGTCAGGAACACCAGGTCCTGCATGTCGTCGCGCACCAGCGGTTTGTTGCCGGGGATCACGACCACTTCCAGGTCATAGATGGTCTTGAACTCGTAGGCCTCGGTATCCGCGGTACCGGTCATGCCAGCGAGTTTGTCGTACAGCCGGAAGTAGTTCTGGAAGGTGATCGAGGCGAGCGTCTGATTCTCGCGCTGGATCGGCACGCCTTCCTTCGCCTCGATGGCCTGGTGCAGCCCCTCGGACCAGCGCCGCCCGGCCATGATGCGTCCGGTGAACTCGTCGATGATCTGGACCTTGTCGTCGCGCACCAGATAGTCGACGTCGCGATGGAACAGGGCGTGCGCGCGCAGGGCCGCGTTCAGGTGATGCAGGACCGCGATGCTCGCCGAGTCGTACAGGGTCTGGTGTTCTTCCAGAAGACCCGCCTGGCGCAGCAGTTCCTCGGCCTTCTCGTGACCCTCTTCGCTGAGGAAGACCTGTTTGGCCTTCTCGTCGACAAAGTAGTCACCCTCGCTCTCCTCGTCTTCCTGACGAGTGAGCTGCGGCGGGATGGTGTTGAGCCGCTCGTAGAGCTCCGAGCTGTCGCCGCTGGGGCCGGAGATGATCAGCGGGGTACGCGCCTCGTCGATCAGGATCGAGTCGACCTCGTCCACCACCGCGAAATTGAGCGCCCGCTGCACCCGCTGGTCGGCCGAGAAGGCCATGTTGTCGCGCAGGTAATCGAAGCCGAACTCGTTGTTGGTCCCGTAGGTGATGTCCGCCGCGTAGGCCTCCCGACGGGTGACCGGGCGCAGGTGCTCGAACCCGCCCTCCTCGGCGTGATAATCCGGATCGAAGAGATAGGAGGCGGAGTCCACGCCCAGGCCGCCGGAGCTGTTGACCACGCCCACCGAGAGCCCCAGCGCGTGATAGAGACGCCCCATCCAGGCAGCATCGCGCCGGGCCAGGTAGTCGTTCACCGTGACCACGTGCACCCCGTCGCCGGTCAGTGCGTTGAGATAGGCCGGCAGGGTCGCGACCAGGGTCTTCCCCTCGCCGGTACGCATCTCGGCAATGCGGCCGTCGTTCAGGACCATGCCGCCGATCAACTGCACGTCGAAATGGCGCAGGCCCATCACCTGCGCGCTCATCGCGCGGCACACGGCAAAGGCTTCCGGCAGGAGCTTCTCCAGGTCCTCGCCCTCGCCCAGGCGGCGCTGGAATTCCCGGGTCTTGTGGCGCAGCTCGTCCCGCGACAGCGCCTCGGTGGAGTCGGCCAGGGCATTGATGCGTTCCACCGCGCGGGTATAGCGCTTGAGGATGCGATCGTTGCGACTACCGAAGATCTTCTGAACGAGCTGCTTGACCATGGGGATCCGTAAGGGTTGGCTGAAACCCGCCTAGGATAAACGATCCGCCGGGGAAACGCTGTGCCGGGAAAACGGCTTTCCGGGAGGCCACCGACGCCGAATCCCGCGCCGCGCAGCCACTAGGGAGACGCTGATTGAATCGCACGTCCGCGTTGGTGCCCCCTGTTTTCCGAGACAAGGCGCGTCGTGCACCGGGTAGTGGTTCTACCCGCAAGGGGCGCAACGCAGGGTCGGGGAATAGGGGGCACCAACCCCGCAAGCGATTGAATGCAAGGGCTCGGGCGCCCGTTGCTGATCAAAAACGGGCGCGCGCACGGCGTTGCGGTTCCCTTGTGCAGAGTGACTGCACGGCAGTCACCGCGCCTTGTTCGCACGCAAAAGCGACTCGAGCGCGGACGTGCGATTCAATCAGCGTCTCCCTCGGTGTCAGTCCCGATCGGGAAGGAAGTTGTAGGGGTTGAGGGCCTTGCCGGCATCCATCACCTCGTAGTGCAGGTGGGTGTCGGTCGCGCGGCCGGTGCGGCCCATGGTCGCGATCACCTGGCCGGCCTCCACGCGCTCGCCAGCCTCGACCAGGATCTCCGCATTGTGGGCGTAGCGCGTGTTCAGGCCGCCGCCGTGGGCGATCTCGACCAGGTTGCCGAAGCTGCTGCGCCGCCCCGCGAACACCACCAGACCGCCACCCGCCGCGCGGATCTCGGAGCCGGGCCGACCGGCAAAGTCCATCCCTGAGTGGAACCGCCGATTGCCGGTGAACGGATCCTCGCGGTAGCCAAACGCCGAGCTGATCCAGGCATCATCCTCGACCGGACGAAGCCGCGGCGACAGGGCCTCGCGCGAGGCATCCAGGCGCAGCTCGGAGCCCACGAGGTCCACCGCGGCGCTGTGCCGGCCCAGCAGGTGCTCCAGCGCCAGCAGGCGGTCGTGCACCTCCAGCGGCGAATCCGGTCCTTCCAGCAGGGGCCCGCCCTGCCCCCCGGTCTCCGGCGCCAGATCGGCCACGTCCAGCCCGAGGGAGTCGCCCACCGAGCGGATGCGCAGATCCACACGCGACAACTGGCGTTCCAGCGCCACGACCCGTTCGACCAGATGATTCAGGCCCTCGCGGGCGGCTTCGCGCTCCACCGTCTCGACGGCCACAGGATCCAGGGTATTGGTCACCGGAATCCGGACCACCTCGCGCTGGCTCTGGCCGACCAGGTAGGCCGCCACCACCGCGGCCGCCATCAGCAGCACCAGCACGCCCCCCGACACGGCCATCGCCCACAGGGGCAGGCGTGCACAAAGGCCGTCCGGACGTAGTACGATCAACTGCATGCGAATCCTCTTGTTCTCTCCGCCTCGCGCCACCGGGTTACCGGGATGACACCGCAGCGGATCACCCGCTTCATCGCCCGCGACTGGTCCGCGCACTCCGGCCGCGACCGCGGCGTGGAGCGCGCCCTCGAGGGCCTCGCCGGCAATGCGCTGAAGGCGCGGCGACTGGCGTTCACCCTGCGCGAGGACACCCTGGTCGCGATCTGCGCGGACCGCGGCCTGGCGACGGAGCTGCGTTTCCAGCAACGCGAACTGCTCAAGACCCTGCGTGCCGCGGGCTTCGAGGGCATCGAGCAGATGCGCATCCGGCTGTCCCGGGTGCCCCGCCCTGCCGAACCGGCCGCGCGGCTGGAACGGCGCGAGATCCCGGAAGCGGCCCGACAGATCCTCGCCGACACCGCCTCCCGCATTCAGGATCCCGAACTGGCCGGTGCGCTGGAACGGCTCGCCCGCGCGGCACGCCCGTCCCCGCCGAAGCCGGACTGAATCGGCACCGCGGTATTCAGCCCGCCGGCGTCGGTGCCAGCTGGCCGAAGGAGATCGGCAGGCGCTCGTTCGGGTCCTCGAAGGTGACCTTTTCCCAGGCCGTCTCGTCGGCCGCGAGTTGGCGGATCAGCTGATTGTTCAGTGCGTGCCCGGACTTGTGCCCGGTGAAGGCGCCGATCAGGCTGTGGCCGAGCAGGTACAGGTCCCCGACCACGTCGAGGATCTTGTGCTTGACCAGCTCGTTGTCGTAGCGCAGACCGTTCTCGTTCAGGATCTTGTAGTCATCGAGCACCACGGCATTGTCCAGGCTGCCGCCCAGCGCCAGCTGGTTGGCCCGCAGGGCCTCGATGTCGCGCATGAACCCGAAGGTTCGGGCACGCGAGACCTCCTTCACGAAGGAGGTGGACGAGAAATCCAGCTCGGCGCGCTGGCTCCCGTCGGTGAACATCGGGTGTTCGAAGTCGATGCAGAAACCGACCTTGAACCCCTCGTAGGGATCGAAGCGCACCCATTTGTCGCCCTCGCGAACTTCCACGCTGCGCTTGACCCGAATGAATTCCTTGGGCGCGTCTTGCTCTTTCAGCCCGGCGGACTGCAGCAGAAACACGAAGGGACCAGCACTGCCGTCCATGATGGGCACCTCGGCGGCGCTCACGTCAACGTGCAGGTTGTCGATGCCCAGTCCGGCTATGGCCGAGAGCAGATGCTCTACGGTCGAGACCCGGACATCGCCATTGACCAGCGTGGTCGAAAGCCGCGTGTCGCCGACATTGTCGGCACAGGCGCGAATCTCCACGGACGGATCAAGATCGCAGCGATGGAACACAATCCCGGTGTTCACCGGGGCCGGCCGCAGGGTCAGCACCACCTTTTCTCCGGTATGCAGTCCTACCCCGGTCGCCCGAATGCTGTTCTTGAGCGTTCTTTGCCTGATCAACGAATTGAGCCTCTCTCTTCCAGGAGAGCGCATAAGGGGAGCCCGGGCCCTCCCGGGCTCCTCATGCACACAACGATTGCCGCATTATTGCAGGATTCCGCTCGTCCTGCATGTGCCGGCGCTCTCAGTCCGCCTGTTTGCGCAGAAAGGCCGGAATATCCAGCACATCAATGCCTTGCTGCTGGTTGTAGTCCACCGCCAGGTTGTCGCCACCGCGGCGCTTGACGGTCGGCTGGTCGAGGTCGACTTCGACGTCGGAACCGACGGCCTTCTTCGGCTGGGCATCGACCACCCGCACCTGCGGACGTTCGGACTGCGAGGCCGGGGCCCCCAGGCCGGTGGCCACCAGGGTGACACGCAGCTCGTCGGTCATCTCGGGGTCGATCACCGTCCCGACGACGACGTTGGCGTCTTCCGAGGCCAGGGCCTTCACCGCCTCCCCGACTTCCTCGAACTCGCCGATACCGACATCCATGCCGCCGGTCACGTTCACCAGGATGCCGCGCGCGCCGGAGATATCGATGTCCTCCAGCAACGGGCTGGCGATCGCGGCTTCGGCCGCCTCGCGGGCACGGTCCTCGCCGGAACCGGAGCCGGTCCCCATCATCGCCATACCCATCTCGCGCATCACGTTGCGCACGTCGGCGAAGTCGACGTTGATCAGGCCCGGGCGGGTGATCAGCTCGGCAATGCCCTGCACCGCGCCGAACAGCACGTCATTGGCGGCCTTGAAGGCGTCCAGCAGCGTGGTGTTCTTGCCCAGCACCGTCAGCAGCTTCTCGTTGGGGATGGTGATCAGCGAGTCGACCTGCTCGGTCAGGGCCTTGATCCCAGACATGGCCACCTGCATGCGGCGCTTGCCCTCGAACGGGAACGGCTTGGTGACCACCGCCACGGTCAGGATGTTCATCTCCTTGGCGATCTGCGCCACCACCGGCGCGGCCCCGGTACCCGTACCACCGCCCATGCCGGCGGTAATGAAGACCATGTCCGCGCCCTGCAGCAGGTCCTGGATGCGCTCGCGATCCTCCAGCGCGGCCTCGCGGCCCACGGAGGGATCCGCCCCGGCCCCCAGGCCCTTGGTGATGTCGCCACCCAGTTGCAGCAGCGTCTTGGAATCCAGGCTTTTCAGGGCCTGGGCATCGGTATTGGCGCAGATGAAGTCCACGCCCTCCAGTTGCGAGTTGACCATGTGCTGCACGGCGTTGCCGCCGCCGCCCCCGACGCCGACGACCTTGATCGTCGCGTTCTGGCTATAGGTATCCATCAGTTCGAACGTCATGATTGCGTCCTCTCGTTGCGTGTGTACAGGTACTTCGGTTGGCCTGCGTCATGGCCGGAGAGCGGTCCGACCCCCAAAGATTCCGGTGTCCTGGTCATCAGAACTGCCCGGAAAACCAGCGCTTCATGCGCGCCCATACGCCCTGGAACCCGCTGCTCACGGGCCGGGCCTCCTGCTCCGCACGCGACTCGCGGGCGTAGAGCAGCAGCCCCACTCCCGTCGCGTGGATCGGATTCTTCACCACATCCAGGAGCCCGGTGACGCGTTGCGGCACCCCCAGGCGTACGGGCATGTGGAAGACCTCTTCGGCGAGGTCCACCACACCTTCCATTCGAGACGATCCGCCGGTCAGTACGACCCCGGCGGCGATCATTTCCTCGGTTCCGCTGCGGCGCAGCTCCGCCTGCACCAGCTGCAGCAGTTCCTCGTAGCGCGGCTCGACCACGGAGGCGAGCGTCTGACGCGACAGCCGACGCGCGGCCCGATCGCCCACCCCGGGCACCTCGATGCTCTCGCCCGGGTCGGCCAGCGAGCGCAGCGCGCAGGCGTACTTGATCTTGAGTTCGTCGGCGTACTGGGTCGGCGTGCGCAGGGCGACCGCGATGTCGTTGGTCACCTGATCCCCGGCAATCGGGATCACCGCGGTGTGCATGATCGCGCCATGGGCGAACACCGCGATGTCGGTGGTGCCACCGCCGATGTCCACCAGGCAGACACCCAGGTCCTTCTCGTCCTCGCTGAGCACCGAATAGCTGGAGGCGAGCTGTTCCAGGATGATGTCGTCCACCCGCAGCCCGCAGCGCTCCACGCACTTGACGATGTTCTGCGCCGCGGACACCGCGCCGGTGACCAGGTGCACCTTGGCCTCCAGCCGCACCCCGGACATCCCGATCGGCTCGCGGATGCCCTCCTGCTCGTCGATGATGTATTCCTGCGGCAGCACATGGAGGATGCGCTGGTCGGCCGGGATCGCGATCGCGCGCGCGGCGTCGATCACCCGGTCGACGTCACCCGCGACCACCTCGCCGTCCTTGATCGCCACCACGCCGGTGGAGTTGTAGCTCTTGATGTGGGAGCCGGCGATCCCGGTGTAGACCGAATGGATCTCGCAGCCGGCCATCAGCTCGGCCTCCTCCACCGCGCGCTGGATCGACTGGACGGTGGACTCGATGTTCACCACCACGCCCTTCTTCAGCCCGCGCGAAGGGGAGGAGCCGATCCCGATGATCTCGATCTCGCCTTCCTCGGTCAGCTCCCCGACCACCGCCTCGATCTTCGAGGTCCCGACGTCCAGGCCGACGATCAGACCGGGTTCCGACTTCTTTGCCATCATCTTTCTGCGTCCTGTCGTTCGTGTCATCGGGCGTCTCCCGCACCGTCATCCGCCGCATCCGCCCAGGCCACCGCGAGCCCGTGCGGATAGCGCAGGTCGATCCGTTCCACCGGGGCATCGCGATAGTCGCGAATCGCCGGCACCGCGCGGACCAGCTGACCCAGGCGGCTCAGATCGGCATCCCGCCCCATCAGCACGCGCACGCCGTCCGCCAGGTGGATGCTCCAGTCATGGCGCGCCCCTTCCTGCAGCCCGGTGACCTCCAGCCCGGCATCGGCCAGGCGCGCGGAGACCTCCAGGTAGCGATGCATCAGCACCACCTGCCGCCCATCCGTCCCCGTCAGGGCCGGCAGCCCCTCCCAGTCATCCAGCGCCACCGGCCCGAAAAGCCGGCCGTGGCGGTCGACCAGGTGGTCGTCGCCCCATTGCGCCACCGGCACCGGCTCGCGGATCTCGACCACCAGCGTGTCCGGCCACTGGCGGCGCAGGCGCACCGTGTCCACCCAGGGCTGGGCCTCCAGCGCCGTGCGCAGGCGCTCCAGCTCGACCCCGACAAAGCCCGATGCATGGGCGCGGGCCAACTCCTGCACGGCCGCGACATCCGCGTGCTGCGGGTTGCCGGTCACCTCGATGCGCTCGATCGGCAGCCAGGCATCCGGGTCGAACTGCAGCCAGGCCAGCGCGCCCAGCACCAGCATCCCGGCAAGGCCCATGCCGGCCATCAGGCGCAGCCCCGGGCCGGCCAGGCGGCGCAAGGGCGACGGCCCCTGCGACTGCGGCCGGCGCGCGGGTCGGGTTGTACGCCGTGCGTTCAACGCAGCCCTCCACACTCGAAACTGGAGTCGAGGATGCGCAGGCACAGCTCGTCGAAGTCGATCCCGGCCTGCGCGGCCGCCTTGGGCACCAGCGAGTGGTCGGTCATGCCCGGGATCGTGTTCACCTCGATCAGGAAGTTCTCGCCGTGCTCGTCCTGCAGGATGTCCACCCGGCCCCAGCCGCAGCCCTCCAGCGTCGCGAAGGCCGCGATCGCCAGGGACTGCAGCTCCAGAAGCGCGCTCGAATCCAGCGGGGGCGGGCAGACGTAGCCGGTATCATCGGCCTCGTACTTGGCGTGGTAGTCGTAGAACCCACCCGGGGTACGGATCTCCACCACGGGCAGCGGCTCGTTGCCAAGGATCGCGACGGTGTACTCGCGCCCGCGGATCCACTGCTCGGCGAACACCTGGCCCGGCTGCAGCCGGGCCGCCTCGAACGCCGCCGGCAGATCCGCGACGCGATCGACCCGCGTGATGCCGAGGCTGGAGCCCCCGCGGGCCGGCTTCACGATCAGCGGCAGGCCCAGGGCCTCGGCGACCGCCTCCGGATCGAAACCGGGTGTCAGCAGGCGGTAGGGCGCGCTGGGCAGATTGCTGCCCGCCCACAGCCGCTTGCAGGCCAGCTTGTCCATGCCCAGCGCGGAGCCGAGCACGCCGGTCCCGGTGTATGGCACACCCGCCATGTCGAGGCAGCCCTGCAACGTGCCGTCCTCGCCACATTCGCCGTGGAGCACGATGAACACCCGGTCGAAGCCCTCCAGCGCCAGGCAGCGGGCACTCTCGCGGGTCAGGTCCAGCGGGTGGGCATCCACGCCCTGGCGCTGCAGGGCCGCCAGCACGGCCTGGCCACTCTGGAGCGAGATGTCGCGCTCGCCGGACCAGCCACCCATCAGGACCGCGACCCGGCCGTAGTCTTGTGCGCTTCGCTTGCTCATGCCGTTCCCTCGCTTGTCTCGTTCGCACCCGCGGCGCGTCCCAGCACCCGGACCTCCGGCTCCAGGTGCACCCCGAAGCGCCGCTCCACCGCGTCCTGGGCATGGCGCAACAGCCATTCGATATCGGCGGCGCGGGCCGTCCCGTCGTGGGTGATGAAATTGGCGTGCTTGGGCGAGATCTCCGCCGCGCCGCGGCGCAGGCCCTTCAACCCGGCCGCCTCCACCAGACGCGCCGCGTGATCCCCCTCCGGATTACGGAAGACCGAACCGCAGGACGGCAGACCCAGCGGCTGCTTCGCCGAGCGCTCGCGCAGGAGTTCGCGGATGCGTCGGGTTCCGGCTTCGGGGTCGCCCGGGGCCAGCCGCAGCACGCAGCCGGTGAACCATTCGTCTTCCGGGCCCCGGACACTGCGGTAGCCGATGGAGTAATCCGCCGGCGTGCGGGTATGCAGTTCACCGCGCACATCCACCGTGGCCACCGATTCCACCAGCGGCCAGATCTCGCCGCCCCAGGCCCCCGCATTCATGTACAGCGCGCCCCCCACCGTGCCCGGGATGCCGGCCAGGAACTCGGCCCCGACCAGCCCCTCGCGGGCCCCGAAGCGCGCGGCCTGGGCACAGGCCAGCCCGGCGCCCAGCAGGAGACGATCACCGTCCAGACGCCGGCGCTCGTTGAGGACACCCGACAGGTGCACCACCAGCCCCTCGACACCCCCGTCGCGGATCAGCACGTTGCTGCCAAGCCCGAGGAAGGTCACCGGCATCTGCGGGGCGTGGGTCGCGTGGTCGCGCAACGCGGCCACCAGGTCGTCGAGGTCGACCGGCTGGAACAGCCAGTCGGCCGGCCCGCCGACCCGCCACGACGTGAGCCCGGCCAGCGGCACCCGGGCCTGCAGCCGCCCGCGCGGCTCCCCGGCGAACGGCGTCGCCATCGGCTCGATCTCGCGCGCCGCCATCATGTGCCCCCCTCGCCGGACGCGCTCAGCTGTTCGGGGAGCAGACCGGCCAGGCGGCCAATGTCGCCGGCGCCCTGGGCAATGACCACGTCATCCGCGCGCAGCATGCGCCCGAGGACATCGACGACGTCGTCGGCCCGCTCGACAAACACCGGTTCGACCTGACCGCGCAAGCGGATGGCCCGCGCCAGGCTGCGGCCGTCGGCACTGGGGATCGGCTCCTCGCCGGCGGCATACACCTCCAGCAGGATCAGCACATCGGTCTCTGACAGCGCCTCGACAAAGTCCTCGAACAGGTCACGCGTGCGGGTATAGCGATGCGGCTGGAAGATCGTGATGCGCCGCCGATCCGGCCAGGCATCGCGCGCGGCGGCCTGAGTCGCGGCGATCTCCCGCGGGTGATGGCCGTAGTCGTCGACCAGGGTCACCGGGCCGCTGGGGGCCTGCCAGGACTGGACCTGGAAGCGCCGGCCGATGCCCTGGAAACGCTCCAGCGCGGCCTGGATCGCGGTCGGCGCCACCTCCAGCTCGTGCGCGACCGCCGCCGCGGCCAGGGCGTTCAGCACGTTGTGGCGGCCGGGCAGGTTGAGGGTCACGGGGAATGCGGCCTGCCCCGGCAGGGCCAGATCGAAGTACATGCGCACGCCTTCCTGGCGCACATTCAGGGCGCGCACGTCGGCCGGCTGCTCGATGCCGTAGGTCAGGCGCGGGCGCTCCAGTTCCGGATACAGGTCGCGCACCTGCGGGTCGTCCGCGCACAGCACGGCGATGCCGTAGAACGGCAGGTGATGCAGGAACTCGAGGAAGGTGGCGCGCAGCTTGCCGAAGTCGTTGCCATAGGTCCCCAGGTGATCGGCATCGATGTTGGTCACGATGCTGATCATTGGCTGCAGATGGAGGAACGAGGCATCGCTCTCGTCGGCCTCGGCCACGAGGTAGTCACCGGCCCCGAGGTTGGAGTGACTGGCCGTGCTGTTCAGGCGCCCGCCGATCACAAAGGTCGGATCCATGCCCGCCTCCGCCAGGACACTGGCGACCAGGCTGGTGGTGGTCGTCTTGCCGTGGGTGCCGGCCACCGCGATGCCGTAGCGAAAACGCATCAGTTCGGCGAGCATTTCGGCGCGGCGCACAATCGGGATACCCCGACGACGGGCCTCCTGGACCTCTGGGTTGGACGGGTTGATCGCGCTGGAAACCACCAGCACGTCCGCGTCCGCCACATTCGCCTCGGTATGGGCCGCCACCACCGGGATGTCCATCGCCTTCAGGCGCTCGACCATCGCCGACTGCCCCAGGTCGGAACCGGAGACCCGGTAACCCAGCTGGTGCAGGACCTCGGCGATCCCGCTCATGCCGGAACCCCCGATCCCGACGCAGTGGATACGGCGAATGCGGCGCATTGCGTGACGCGGCAGGCGCGTGGCGTTCATGACGATCCCTCCGGGCGGGCACCCGCCATCTCCATGCAGGCGTCGGCCAGGCGCTGCACCGTGTCCGGGCAGGCCTGCTCGCGCGCCAGGACCGCGCGGGCCCGCAGGGCCTCGCGATCCAGCGGCCCGACCCGGTCAAAGATGGCCTGGGCCGTCAGTTCGGCATCCGCGATCATCCAGGCCGCGCCCGCGCGCACCAGGGCCTCGGCGTTCGCGGTCTGGTGGTCATCCACCGCATGTGGATAGGGGACGAAGATCGCCGGCACCCCGGCGGCGGCCACCTCGGCCACGGTCAGGGCCCCGGCGCGACAGATCACCAGGTCCGCCCAGGCGTAAGCGGCGGCCATGTCCTCGATAAAGGCGGAGATCTCGGCCGCCAGCCCGGCTTCGGCGTAGGCGGACCGGGCCTCCTCCAGGGTGCGTTCGCCGGCCTGGTGGCGGATGTTCAGGGGCTGTTGCGCCGCCACCATCGCCAGGCCCGCGGGCAGGGTCCGATTAAGGGAGCGGGCACCCAGGCTGCCCCCCAGGACCAGGATGTTCAGCGGGCCTTCGCGCTCGTCGAAGCGGACCTCCGGGACGGGCAGGCCGGCGATCTGCGCGCGCACCGGGTTGCCCACGACCGTGACCGCCACCCGTTCGGGAAAACTGTGCTCGAAGCCGGAGTACACCCGGTCGGCGACCTTCGCCAGCCAGCGGTTGGTCAGGCCGGCCACCGCGTTCTGTTCGTGGATCGCCAGGGGGCGCCCCAGCGCGGCCGCCATCAGGCCGCCGGGCCCGGCCGCGAAGCCGCCGAAACCGATCACGGCGTCCGGGCGCAGGCGCGTCATCAGGCCCAGCGCCGCCCACAGCGACAGACCCAGCCGCCACGGCGCCAGCGCCAGTCCGATCACGCCCTTGCCGCGAATCCCGGCGATGGGGAGGGTTGTCAGTTCGATGCCGGACTCCGGTACCAGCCGCGCCTCCACGCCGCGGGTGGTACCCAGCCAGCGCACCTGGGCGCCGCGGGCACGCAGCTCCTCGGCCACCGCCAGCCCGGGGAACACATGCCCTCCGGTGCCGCCGGCCATGATCAGGATGCGGGGGGCCCTCATGCCGCACCTCCGCGCCGGCGACGGGACGGCTGCGCCGCCCGAGGAGCGGGCACCTGGGCCTCGCGGTAGACGCGCATCACCAGGCCGATGGCCGCCAGCGAGACAATCAGCGAACTGCCGCCGTAACTGAGAAACGGCAGGGTCAGCCCCTTGGTCGGGAGCAGCCCCATGTTCACGGCGAGGTTCAGGAAGGCCTGCAGGCCCATCCAGATCGCCACACCGAACGCCAGATGGGAGGCGAAGGCATGGCCGGCGCGCTCGGCATACAGGCCGATACGGATGCAGCGCCAGACCAGCACCCCGAACAGCGCGATCAGGGCGATAACGCCGACGAAGCCGAACTCCTCGGCAAAGACCGCAAACAGGAAATCGTTGTGCGCCTCCGGCAGGTAGAACAGCTTCTGCACGCTGTTGCCCAGCCCGGCCCCGAACCAGCCGCCGGAGCCGATCGCGATCAGCGACTGGGTCAGCTGAAAGCCGGTGGCGAACGGGTCCTGCCAGGGGTCGAGGAAGGCCGTCAGGCGCGCCACGCGGTAGGGTGCCGCGACCGCCACCACCGCCATACCGGCGCCGATCGTGACCCCCAGCGCGGCGAACTGCCACAATTTGGCACCGGCGAGGAACAGCATGCCCATGCCGATCGCCAGCATGATCGCCGCCCCCCCGAAGTCGGGCTGCAGCAGCATCAGGATGGTGCCCACCCCGAGCACGATCAGCGGACGGATGAAGCCGAGGAAATGCAGGCGCAGCGTCGAGTAGTGGCGCACGATGTAGCCGGCGAGGTACATCACCACCAGCAGTTTCACCAGCTCCGCCACCTGCAGGTTGAACATGCCCAGCGGGATCCAGCGGGTCGCCCCGTTCACCGTGCGGCCCACCCCGGGGATCAGCACGGCGATCAGCAGCACCATCACCAGGATCAGCAACCAGGGCCCCGCGCGCTCCCAGCGCGCCAGCGGAACCGACCACAGGAAGGTCGCCACCGCCAGACCGATAGCGGCGAAGATCACCTGGCGCTGGAAGAAGTGCCAGGTATTGCCGAAATAGCGCTCGCCCAACCCCATGGAGGCCGAAGCGACCATCACCAGCCCGATCCCCAGCAGGGTCGCCGCGACCGCCAGCAGAGGCAGGTCCACGTGATCGCGCAGGCCGGCCACCAGGCCGCGATCCGGCAGTCCGAGGCGGCTACTCGAGACACTCATGCCGCGAGCCCCCGCACCGCGCGGGCGAAGTCGTCGCCGCGCGCCTGGTAATTCTCGTACATATCCAGGCTGGCACAGCCCGGCGACAGCAGCACGGTATCCCCGGGCTCCGCCCAGGCGGCGGCCTGGGCGACCGCGGCGGCCATGTCGTCGACGCGCTGCACCGGCACCACTGATGCCAGGGCGCGGGCGATGGCCGGCGCGTCTTCGCCCAGCAGGACCACCCCGCGGACCTTGCCCGGGATGTAATCCGCCAGCGGGGCGAAGTCCTGGCCCTTGCCCTGCCCCCCGGCAATCAGCACCAGCGGCCCCGGCGTGCCACGCAGCGCGGCCAGGGTGGCACCCACGTTGGTACCCTTGGAGTCGTTGATGTATGCGACCCCGTCGACCTCGGCAATCCACTGCGAGCGGTGCGGCAGCCCGGGGAACTCGGCCAGCGCCGCCAGTGCACGGGCCCGGGGCGCGCCTGGCTCCAGCCACGGCCAGGCCAGCGCCAGCGCGGTCAGGGCGTTGGCCCAGTTGTGCTGCCCCCGCAGGCGCAGGCGACCCGTGGCGAGAAGGCCCTCGTCGCCATGCACCAGCTCGGGGCCATCCTCGGGGGCCGGACGCACGCCGAAGTCGACCGCACGCGGCGGGGCGTCGAGACCGAAGGAGATCACCTGCAGGTCCTGCGGCAGCGCGATCTCGCGCAGCCAGGTGTCCTCGCGATTCAGCACGCCGCGCTGGGCGCGATCCAGGATCCGGGCCTTGGCGCGTACATAGGCGTCCAGATCGGCGTAGCGGTCCAGGTGGTCGGGGGAGATATTCAGGATGGCGGCGGCGGCCGGCGCCAATGTGTGGCTGCGCTCCAGCTGGAAGCTGGACAGCTCCAGCACGTACAGATCGGGCGCCGATTCCAGCAGGTCCAGCGCCGGGGTCCCGAAGTTGCCGCCGACCGCGACACGGTAGCCAGCGGCCTGGAGCAGCTCGCCCACCAGGGCGGTCACGGTGCTCTTGCCGTTGGAGCCGGTGATCGCGATCACCGGGGCGGTCGCCTGCTCGGCGAACAGATCGATGTCCCCGATCAGGCGGGCACCGGCCGCCTGCGCCTGCTGCAGGACGGTTTGTTCCAGGGCGACACCGGGCGAGACCACAATTCGGGCGAAGCCCGTGGCATCCAGATCGTCCAGCGGCCCCACCCAGGCGGCGTTCACCCAGTCCGCGCCCGTAGCCAGCGCCGCGGGGGCCGCCCGGGTATCGGTGAGCGCAAACGACTGGCCCTGCGCGCGCAGGAAGCGGGCCACCGACAGTCCGGTCGCCCCCAGGCCCACGATCAGGTTGTCGCCGCTGGCTCGCATCATGGGATCAGCGCACCTTCAGGGTCGCGAGACCGATCAGCACGAACACCACGGTCAGGATCCAGAAACGCACGATCACGCGCGGCTCCGGCCAGCCCTTGAGTTCGAAGTGGTGATGCAGCGGCGCCATGCGGAAGATGCGCCGCCCGGTGAGCTTGAACGAGGCGACCTGCAGCATCACCGACAGCGTCTCCAGCACGAAGATGCCGCCCATGATCAGCAGGACGATCTCCTGCCGGGTCAGGATCGCCAGCATGCCCAGGGCCGCGCCCAGCGCGAGGGCCCCGACATCGCCCATGAATACCTGGGCCGGGTACGTATTGAACCACAGGAACCCGAGCCCGGCGCCGACCAGCGCGGCGGTGAAGATCACGACCTCGCCCACCCCGGGCACCGCCGGGATGCCGAGATAGTCGGCGAACACCGCATGACCCGCCGCGTAGGCAAACACGCCCAGGGCCCCGGCCACCAGCACCGCAGGCATGATCGCCAGGCCGTCCAGCCCGTCGGTGAGGTTCACCGCGTTCGAGGAACCGACCACGACCAGCCAGACCAGCGGGATGAACAACCAGCCCAGACTGAACTGGATGTCCTTGAACACCGGCAGGTAGAACGTGGTCTCTACCGGGCCCTGCGCGGTGTACATGATCACGCCGGCCGCGATCAGGGCGAACAGGGTCTGCCACAGGATCTTGGCGCGCGCCGACAGCCCCTTGCTGTTGCCATAGCGCAGCTTCAGGTAGTCATCCCAGCCGCCGACCGCACCGAACGCGAGGGTCGTCAGCAGCACGAGCCAGACGAAGCGGTTGGTCAGGTCGCTCCAGAGCAGGGTGGCGATGGCCACCGCGACCAGAATCAGCGCGCCGCCCATGGTCGGGGTGCCGGCCTTGGTCAGGTGCGACTCGGGGCCGTCGTCACGGATCTGCTGGCCGACCTTGCCGACAGTGAGGCGGCGAATCATCGCCGGGCCGATCAGCAGCGCGATCGCCAGCGCCGTGACCACCCCGAGGATGGCGCGAACGGTCAGGTACTGAAAGACCGTGAAGCCGGAATAGAACTGGCTCAGGTACTCAGTCAGCGCGTAGAGCATCCGCCACCTCCGGCGCTGCCGAGGCTAGGTCCAGCCCCTCGATGATCCGTTCCATGTGCTGGCTGCGCGAGCCCTTCACCAGCACCGTCGTACCCTCGGCCAGGAGCGCCTCCAGGCGCGCCTGCAATGCGCCGTGATCGGCAAACCATTCGCCACCGTCACCGAACGCCTCGGCACTGTCGCGCGCGGCGTCGCCCAGGGCGAGGCAGTGGTCGATGCCCATGGCCCGGGCCAGCCGGCCCGTTTCGCGATGCAGTTCGCGGGTCTCCGAGCCCAGCTCGCCCATCGCACCCAGCACCAGGATGCGCCGGCCGGGCATAGCCGCCAGCACCTCCAGCCCGGCCCGCAGCGAGTCCGGGTTGGCGTTGTAGCTGTCGTCCCACAGGCGTGCGCCAGTGACGTGCCACAGTTCCTGCAGGCGCCCGCGGACGGGCTTCCACTGCGCCAGGCCCTCGACGATGCGGTCGATCCCGATGCCCACCGCATTGGCCGCGGCGGCCGCGGCAACAGCGTTCGCCGCGAGATGGCGCCCGGGGCCGGCCAGGCGCAGGTCGCGCCCGGCGCCGAGGATCGCCAGCCGCAGCCGGTCCGGGGCCTGCCACATCCCCTCGACCTCGCCGCCGCCCTCCAGCGAGAAGCGCTGGCAGTGGTGGTGCTCGTTCAGGGACAGCCAGTAGTCGGCAAACGGGTCGTCCAGATTGATCACGGCGGTACCGCCCTGGGCGGGCAGCCCGGAGTAGATCTCGGCCTTGGCATGCGCCACGCCCTCGAGGCTCCCGAAGCCCTCCAGATGTGCGCGCCCGGCATTGGTGATCATGGCCACCTGCGGCTCGACCCAGCGCACCATGCGGCCGATCTCGCCGGCGTGATTGGCGCCCAGCTCGATCACCGCGTAGTCCACGTCCTGCGGCATGGCCAGCAGCGTCAGTGGCGCGCCGATCTCGTTGTTCAGATTGCCCGCGGTGGCATGCACGGAGCCTGCGCCCTCGAGGATGCAGCGCAGCATCTCCTTGGTGGTGGTCTTGCCGTTCGAACCGGTCAGGGCGATCACCCGCGCCCGGCTCTGGCGGCGCCAGTGGCGGCCGAGTCGCCCCAGGGCCTCCCGCGTATCGGAGACAATGACCTGCGGCTGCGGGACATCCAGGGCGCGCTCCACCAGCAGCACCGGCGCCGGCAGATCGGCGGCCACCTGCGTGTGGGCATCGAAGTTGGGCCCCTTCAGCGCGATAAACAGCGCCCCGGGGCGGGGCTCGCGGGTGTCCGTGAACACGCCCTCGAAGGCCACGTCGCCCGCCCCCTGCAGGCGCCCCTTCACGGCCTCGGCCAGTTCCTGGCTGGTCATGCGAATCATTCTCCCTCCTCGCCCGTCGCGCGCTGCGGGTCGCGCGTGTCCTGCGGATGCCGACGCCCCACGGCCCGCACCTGCTCGCGGTCGCTGAACGGATACCGTTGCCCGCGAATCTCCTGAGTGGTCTCGTGGCCCTTGCCGGCCACCAGCACTACATCGCCCGCGCCGGCCTCCGCCAGGGCGCTGGCGATCGCAGTGGCGCGATCACCGATCTCGTGGCATTCGGCGGCCGTGGCACAGCCGGCAAGAATCTCGGCTCGGATCTCGGCCGGGTCCTCGCCGCGCGGGTTGTCGTCGGTCACGAAGACCACGTCCGCACGCTCGCAGGCCACCCGTCCCATCGCCGGACGCTTGCCGCGGTCGCGCTCGCCACCGCACCCGAAGACCACGCTCAGGCGTCCCTCGGTGTGAGGCCGGAGGGCGCGCAAGGCGGCGTCCAGCGCCTCGGCGGTGTGGGCATAGTCGACCACCGCCAGGGCCCCGTTGGGCAGCGGGAAGCGCTCCATGCGCCCGGGCACGCCGGGCAGCCGTGCGAGGGCGGCGATGGCCTGTTCACGCTCCAGGCCCAGCGCCTGCAGCGTGGCAAGGGTCGCCAGCAGGTTGCCCACCTGGAACAGGCCGAACAGCATGGACTGGACCGTGCGGGTCTGGCCCTCGGCCTCGAGCGTGAAGCGCAGCCCGTCCGGCGTGGCCGCCACGTCGCGGGCGCGCAAGTCGGCCGGCGCCCCGGTCGCGCTGTAGGTCAGGGCGCGAACACCCGGCGGCAGTCCCCCGGCGATCCGGCGCCCGAAGGCGTCGTCGACATTCAGCACCGCCGTCTGCAGGCCGGGCCAGGCGAACAGGCGGGCCTTGGCCTCGGCATAGGCCTCCTGACTGCCGTGGAAATCGAGGTGGTCGGAACTCAGGCAGGTCAGCACGCCGACCGTGATCGGGGCCCCGGCAAGGCGCCCCTGCGCCAGACCGTGCGAGGAGGCCTCCAGCGCCACGGCCTGGCAACCGGACCCCGCCAGATCCGCCAGATGACGATGCAGATCGAGCACCCCGGGCGTGGTGTGCCCGGTCGCCTCCAGCTGCCCGGGACGCCCAACGCCGAGGGTGCCGATCAGGCCGGTGGGCCGGCCCAGGGCCTCCAGGGCCAGCGCGATCAGGTGGGTCACCGTGGTCTTGCCATCGGTGCCGGTCACCGCCACCAGGGGGGCCGCCTCCGGCCACGCCCCGAACAAAGCGCGCGCCATCTGCGGCAGCCGGTCGCGCAGGCCCGGCACATGGATCAGCGGGACCTCCACGGCGGATTCCGGGGGCTCGCCCTCGTCCCAGAGGATGACCCGGGCGCCACGGCCAGCCGCATCGGCGGCGTGCGCCAGACCGTGCCCGTGGGTGCCGGCCAGGGCCACAAAGACCGCGCCGGGGCCGACCTTGCGGCTGTCCTGGACCAGGTCGGCGACCGGCAGGGCCGCCTGGTCGGGGCGCAGGGACCCGGCGGGCAGCAGATCGCCCAGCACGGGTGCAGCCTCGCCTCGGGTATCGCGGGCGGCCATCATGTGGCCCCCTCGTGTTCCGCCGCCACCCGCATCGGGATTTCCGGCATCGCGTCCGGACGCACATTAAACATGCGCAGGGCCGAGCCCACCACCTGCCGGAACACGGGGGCCGCGACGGCGCCGCCGTAGTAGACCCCGGCATCGGGTTCGTCGATGACCACGGCCATCACGAAACGCGGATCGGAGGCCGGGGCCAGTCCGACAAAACTGGAGAAATAGCGGTCCTCGGTATAGCCGCCCGGGCCGCTCTTGCGGCTGGTGCCGGTCTTGCCGGCCACCCGGTAGCCATCGATCGCCGCCTGGCGGGCCGTGCCCTCGGTGCCGATCACGTGTTCCATCATCGCCAGTACCTGGCGCGCGGTGCGCGGGGACATCACCCGCGCCGGTTCGCGCAGATCGTCGGCGGTGCGCACCAGCCGGACCGGCACGCGCTCGCCGTCGTTGGCGAAGGCGGTGTAGGCGGCCGCCATCTGCAGCGGCGACAGCGACAGGCCGTAGCCATAGCCGAGCGTGGCCTGCTCGACCTCGCGCCAGGTGGTGAAGTCCCGCAGGCGCCCGCGGGCCTCGCCGGGGAAATGGGTGCCCGGCGCCTGCCCGAACCCGGCCTGGTGGAGGGTCTGCCAGAAGCGATCCGCCGGGGTTTCCAGCGCCAGCTGCGTGGCCCCGACGTTGCTGGAACGGGCAATCAGGGTGGTCAGGTCGATGGTCCCGTAATCGCGCAGGTCACGAACGGTCAGGCGCCCGACACGCATGGTACCGGGGCCGGTCTCCAGCGTGGCGTTGGCATCCACCACCCCGGCATCCAGGGCCGCCGCGACGGTGAAGGGCTTCATCACCGAGCCCGGCTCCATGGTATCGGTGATGGCGCGGTTGCGAGCGCGGTCGGAACGGATGGCACCACGGTTATTCGGATTGAAGCCGGGCTGGTTGACCAGCGCGAGCACCTCGCCGCTGCGGGCGTCCAGCATCACCGCGGAGCCGCCCCGCGCGTTGTGTTCGGCGACCGCGGCCTTCAGCTCGCGGTAGGCCAGGTACTGCAGGCGCTGATCCAGGGTCAGCGCCAGCGTATTGCCGTCCCGCGCGGGGCGAATGCTGGCGACGTCGCGGATGGTGCGGCCGTGGCGATCGCGCAGCACGCGCTTGGCTCCCGGCTGGCCCGAGAGCCACTGATCGAAGGCCAGCTCGACCCCCTCCTGGCCCTGATCGTCGATGTTGGTGTAGCCGAGTACGTGCGACGTCGCCTCGCCGTGCGGATAGTAGCGACGGAACTCGCGGGTCAGCCCCACCCCCTGCATGCGCAGCGCGGCCACGCGTTCGGCCTGTTCCGGCAGCATGTGGCGGCGCAGATAGACGAACTCGCGCGAGGACCGGCTCTCGATCCGCTCCGCCAGCCACGCAGGCTCCACCTCCAGCGCCGCCGCCAGATCCGACCAGCGATCGCGCTGTTCCATCAGGTCCTGCGGATTGGCCCAGGCGGTCTGCACCGGGGCCGAGATCGCCAGCGGTTCACCATGGCGGTCGGTGATCATGCCGCGATGGGCGGACTCGGTCAGGGTACGCACCTGGCGCTGTTCGCCCTGCGAGGTCAGGAAGTCGCGCTCCAGCACCTGCAGGTCGACGGCGCGCAACAGCAACGCGATGCCCGCCAGCGCGAACACGCCGATCACGACCTTCAGGCGACCGCCGCTGATCTGCCGCTTCAGCGCGCCCACACATCACCCCCGATCACCACGATGCGGTCGGAATCCGGCTGGATCATGTCCAGCTGCCGGCGCGCCTGTTCCTCGACCCGGCCCTGGGTCGCCCAGGTCGACTGCTCGATCTGCAACTGCGTCCATTCCAGATTCAGGACATCGCGCTGGGCGAGCGCCTGCTGCTGGTCGACGAAGGCCTGGCGGGCCTCGTGCTTCGCCGCGACGACCCCGATCGCCGAGGCAAACACCCCGGTCGCCAGCGCCACTGCCAGAAGTCCGCGCACGACCATCAGAGTCGCTCCCCGACACGCAGCACGGCCGAGCGCGAGCGCGGATTGATGCGCTGTTCCTCGCGATCGGCGTGCACCGGCTTGCCGACCGGCCGCAGCTTGCGCTCCGGCTCCTCCGGCATCACCGGCAGGCCCTTCGGCAGCCGCACGTCGGACACCGGCTTGCGCAGGGCCTGCTTCACCATGCGGTCTTCCAGCGAATGAAAGCTGATGACCACCAGCCGCGCGCCGGGCGGCAGGACGTCCGGGATCGTGGCCAGCCACTGCTCCAGTTCGGCGAGCTCCCGGTTCACAAAGATGCGCAGGGCCTGGAAGGTGCGGGTCGCCGGGTGCTTGCCCGGCTCGCGCTTCGGCACGGCCCGGCGCACGATCTCGGCCAGCGCGGCGGTACGGGTAATCGGCGCCTCGGCGCGCGCGGCCGCGATGGCGCGGGCGATGCGCCGCGAGTGGCGCTCCTCGCCATAGTGGTAGATCACATCGGCGATCTCGCCCTCGTCGGCGCGTGCCAGCCAGTCCGCGGCGCTCTCGCCGCTGGCGGGGTCCATGCGCATATCCAGCGGACCATCATGCTGAAAGCTGAAGCCGCGCTCGGGCGTATCGAGCTGCGGCGAGGACACGCCCAGATCCAGAAACACCCCGTCCGGGCCGCGCTCGGGGAAGCGCCGGCGCAACGTGTCCGCCATGGTCGAGAACGGCCCGGCCTCGAAGGCGAAGCGGGGGTCGTCGGCCAGCGCCTCGGCGGACGCCGCGGCTTCCGGATCGCGGTCCATGGCCAGCAGCCGGCCCTCCGGCCCCAGCCGCTCCAGGATGGCCCGGCTATGGCCACCGCGGCCGAAGGTGCCATCGACATAGAAGCCGTCAGCTCGCACGGCCAGGCCCTCCAGCACCGCGTCGCGCAGCACCGGAATATGGGAGACGGATTCCATGCCCGTCACAACGCGATGGACTCGAGCGCTTCGTCATCCACGTCACCCCCCAGCACCTGGGCGCAGGTCTCCTCCCAGGTGGCCTCGTCCCAGATCTCGAACTTCTTGCCCTGCCCCAGCAGCACGACCCGCTTTTCCAGGCCGGCGTACTGACGCAGGGGCGTGGGCAGCAGCAACCGGCCGCTGCCATCCAGCTCGCATTCGGTGGCATGACCCACCAGCAGGCGCTGCAGATTGCGCACCTTGGGATTCATGTTGGGGCGGGACATCAGGTTCTGCTCGATGCGCTCCCATTCCGGAAACGGGTAGAGGAGGAGGCAACGGGAGGGATCAACGGTAATCACCAGCTGGCTGTTGCAGCTCGCAGCGAGGTCGTCGCGATACCGCGCCGGCATGGCCAGGCGGCCCTTCGCATCCAGATTGAGCTGGCTGACGCCTCGAAACATGGCTGGTAGCGGTGGTTACCCACCTTTCCCCACTTTGACCCACTTTTCGACACTATAGGTACGGGCATCCTCCAGAGTCAAGAAAATCGACCCCGAAAAACAAAAAATAAGCGTTGAATCACAGAGACTTAGCGTGACCGACGCGAGGGCGCCGAAAGAGCTGGAAGAAGGGTATTAAAAGCCTCGCGTTGAGGCCCAAACTTCATGCATCACTTTACAAGTTTGCCACGGACACAGCGGAACCGGCCCGAACCGGCACGGCGGCGGGAGACTCACAGGTGGGAAAAAGTGGGAGCCGGCCATAAGCCGGGTTCTGTCGTGGACAGTCATTCATCTGGGACGTCCGTCACCGGACGCCTCGTGCAGCCTACCCGGGTGCGATGCGGGCCACACCATGCACCCCTATTTGGCCTTGCTCCGGACGGGGTTTACCCTGCCACGAACTGTTACCAGTCGCGCGGTGCGCTCTTACCGCACCATTTCACCCTTACCTGTGCCCGAAGGCCATCGGCGGTGTATTTTCTGCGGCACTTTCCGTCGGCTCGCGCCGCCCAGGTGTTACCTGGCGTCCTGCCCTGTGGAGCCCGGACTTTCCTCCACATCCGAGGATGCAGCGACTGCCCGGCCGACTCCCGCGCTCCTTGTACGCCGCCTCGCCACGGAACGCAAGGCTTTTCAGGGGCCTGGCCGCCGACGCCCCCCCTTTTGTTCACCACGAAGCAAACGAAGGCACGAAGAAGGGCGTTACTGCTGGCAGGATTGGCCGGACACTCATTGCTACACCGTCCGAGCCCAGTGGGTTCAACCCGCATTCATTCCTTCAAACCTTCGCGACTTCCTCTGAAGCGCCCTTGACCTTGCCCTTCTTCGTGCCTTCGTGTGCTTCGTGGTGAAAACCAAGCCTTAGCTTTGGGCGTCCTTGAGGGCCAGGGCGCGGGCGTAGACGCGGTTGCGTGGCAGGTCGGTGGCATCGGAGAGCAGGCGCGCGGCACGCTTGAGGGGGAGCTCCTGCAGCAGCGCGGCGAGCAGGCGCTCGTGTTCGGCCGCCAGCGGCTCGTCGGCCTCGCCGCCGGTTTCCGGGGCCGGCGCCGCCCCCAGGATCAGGACAAACTCGCCGCGGGTGCGGTTGGCATCCGCATCCAGCCAGGCCGGGAGGTCCGCAGCGGGGCCCCGGTAGTGCTCCTCGAACTGCTTGGTCAGCTCGCGCGCCAGAAATACCTCGCGCTCGGGCGCCAGTCCGGCAAGGTCCCCGGCCGCAGCCCGGATACGATGAGACGACTCGAATACGATCGTGGTAACCGGCTGGGCCAGCAGCGCCTCCAGCTGCCGCCGACGCGCCCCGGCCGCATGCGGCAGAAAGCCCTCGAAACAGAAGCGGTCGGATGGCAACCCCGCCACGGCCAGCGCCGCCAGCGGGGCGCTGGGGCCCGGAACCGCCCGCACCGGCGCGCCCACCTCCCGCGCCGCGCGCACCAGACGGAAGCCGGGATCGGACACCAGCGGCGTGCCCGCATCCGAGACCAGGGCCACCGACTCCCCCGCCTGCAATGCCTCGAGCAGCGCCGGGATCCGCTCGGCCTCGTTGTGCTCGTGCAGGCTGACCAGCGGCGTATGCACACCCAGGTGGGCCAGCAGTCCGGCGCTGTGTCGCGTATCCTCCGCGGCAATGCGCTGCACCCGGGCCAGGATCTCGCCCGCACGCGGGCTCATGTCGCCGAGATTACCAATCGGCGTGGCCACTACCCACAACGTGCCCCAGTTCGTTGACACGGCCTGATGCGCTTTCAATACTGACTCCTCATTCGCCAGGGAAACCTCGTGACCACCATCGTGCCCCGACCCTTTCATCGCGCCGGACACGCCCGGCCCCTGTCCCGCCTTGCCCTGTTGCTGCTGGCCGCGGCCATTGTGGTCGGGTGCGCCACGCCGCGCCCGGACCCGGAACCGGCCCCGGAGCCCGAACCCCGCGTGGATCTGGCCGAACTCCCGCCGGAGGTCCGCGCCAGCCTGCTCCTGAGCGAGGCGCGCTCGCGCCCGGAACCGGAGACCATCCGGGGTGCGATCGAAGCCGTCCTGGCACTGGACCCGGCGACGCCGGATCAGCTGGAGCGGGCCGACACCCTCTGGACCGAGCTGCCCGACGCCGAACGGGACTCCCAGGCCGGCCGCCTGCTGGGCGCGCGCCTGGCGGCGGCCCAGCGCGACTGGGACCTGGCCCGAGAGCGTCTCGGAGCGGACGATCCGGACGATCCGACGCGTTCACCGGAGGTCTATCGTGAAGGCCTGTCGCTCCACGCCCGGCTGCTGGAACACGAAGGCCAATGGTATCAGGCCCTGGACGCCCGCCTGCGCCTGGACGGGCTCCTGATCATGGAGCCGGATCTGCACAGCGAGAACCAGCAGCGCTTGTGGGGTCTGCTTGCGGCCCTGCGCCCGGCCCAGCGCGAACGAGTGACCGGCAACCACCCGCCGGATGGCGATGCCTGGGTCAGCCTGTTCCGGCTGCTGCGCGGCGCCGACACGCTGGACGCGGCACGCCAGGCCGCTGGCCAGTGGCGGGAACGCCATCCCTCGCACCCGGCCAACAGCCTGCTGCCGGAGCTGCTGGCGTCCCATCCCCTGACGCCGGACGCACCCGGCGACACTCTGGTGCTCCTGCCCCTGTCGGGCGATCTCGGCGAGCTCGGCAACGCCGTCCTGGACGGCATCACCCGCGCCTACTACGCAGAGGGGACCAGCAACGGGCGCCTGATCGTGCGCGACACTCGCGGGGAGCCGGATGCCGCGGCCGCGCTCTACCGGCGCGGCGTGGAATCGGGCGTCGCGCGCATCATCGGCCCACTGCGGCGCGAATCGGTTCAGCAGGTCGCAACCAGCGATCAGGCCGTTCCATCCGTGCTGCTGAACCGGGCCGGCACCATTGCCCACGAAGCGATGACCACGCTGGCTCTGAACCCGGAAGAGGACGCCCGGGCCGTGGCCGATCGCGCCGCGCGCGCCGGCTGGCTGCACCCGCTGGTGATCCTGCCGGAGGGGGCCTTCGGCGATCGCGTGGCGAGCGCCTACCAGGCGACGCTCGCCGAGGACGATCGACGCCCGCGCGACGTGATCCGGGTCCAGCCCACTGCGGGCGAACTGAACGCCACCATTGGCAATGCCCTGGGGATCCCGCAAAGCGAATCCCGCATTCGCGAGGTGGCGCGCCGGACCGGGCTGGAACTGGAGGCGGATCCGCAGGTACGTGCCGATGTGGACCATCTGTTCATCGCCGGGTCGGCCCCGCAGGTGCGGCGTATCGTGCCGCACGTGCACTTTCACCGCGCGAGCCACCTGCCGATGATGGCGACGGCCCATGTCTATTCGGGCCGTCCGGATGCGAATCGCGATGCCGACCTGAACGGGATCGTATTTCCCGACGCGCCGCGCCTGTTCGACCGGGTAAGCCCGCTGGGCGAAGAAGCGGACGCCGGCGACGAGGCACTGCCCCGTTTTGTCGCCCTGGGGATGGACGCGCTGCGCCTGAGCCTGCGCCAGGAAGCGGTGCGCAGCGCCCCGCATCACCAGCTGGTCGGCGCCACCGGGACCTGGGGCCTGAACCCGTTCAATCATGAATGGGTGCGGGAGCCGGCCTGGGCGCGCTTCGAGCGCGGCGAACCCCGGCGCATCGACCTCCCCGCCGGAGGCTCCTGAGTGTTTCGCCCGGGCGTCTCGGGACAGGCCGCCGAGGACCGGGCCGCCGCCTACCTCGAGACCCGCGGCCTGGAGATCCGGGCTCGCAACGTCCGCCGTCCGTATGGCGAGCTCGACCTCGTCGCCCAGGAGGGCGACACGCTGGTGCTGGTGGAGGTACGCAAGCGCAGCCACCCGGGATTCGGCGGCGGCGCGGAGAGCATCGACCGACGCAAGCAGGCGCGCCTGCTCCGGGTCGCCGAGGCCTATTTGCAGGAGCATGCCTGGAACGGGCCGGTGCGTTTCGATGTCATGACCCTGGATGGCCGCGACCGGATCGAGTGGCTGCAGGACGCCATCCAGGCACCCACCGATTAAACCGGCTCCCTTGAATCCAAAGCCCGCCCCATGACTCCACTGACCCGCGAACTGGAACAACTGCTGGCACCCGGCGATCGGCTACTCGATCCGGCGGACTGCTGGACGTATGGCGCGGACAACTCGAAGCTCCACGCGGTCCCGGACGCAGTGGCCTTCCCGCGCGACGCGGATACCGTGCGCGAGCTGGTAGGACTGTGCCGGCGCCTGGGCGTCGCCCTCACCTGCCGCGGGCGCGGGACGGGCACCACGGGCGCCGCGGTGCCGGACCACGGGGGGCTGGTGGTGTCCTTCGAGCACATGAACCGCATCCTCGAGGTGGACCCGGACAATCGCTGGCTGATCGCGGAACCCGGCGTCACCAACGGCGAGATCCAGCAGGCCGCGGGACGCCACGGCTTTTTCTGGCCACCGGATCCGACCAGCAGCGCCTACTGCACCCTGGGCGGCAACCTGGCGTACAACTCCGCGGGGCCGCATGCGGTGAAGTACGGCACCCCGCGGGACAACACCCTGGGCCTCGCCGGCGTGGCCGGCACCGGAGAGGCCTTTCGCACCGGGGTCCACACCACCAAGGGTGTCGTGGGTTACGACCTCACCCGGCTGCTGATCGGCTCCGAGGGCACGCTGGCCGTGATCACGGAGGCCACGCTGCGCCTCACCCCCAGGCCGGAGGCGACCCGCCTGATCCAGGCGGTATATCGCAATGTCGGCGACGCTGCCCGCGCCGTCTCGCGCCTGATGGCCCGAGCGGAAGTCCCCTCGGCGCTGGAATTCATGGACCACTCCGCCATTGCCATGATTCGCGACTATGATCCGGACTGCCCCCTGCCCGCGGGCGCCGGCGCCATCCTGATGATCGAAACGGATGGCACCGAGGCCGGTATCGACGCCACCACCGCCGGCGTGCGCACCGCGGCCGAGGGCCCCGGTTGCCTCGAGACCCACAGCGCCGACACCACCGAGGCGGCACAGGCCCTGTGGGCCGTACGCAAGGCCCTGTCCCCGGCGCTGCGGACGGTCGCGCCCAAGAAGATCAACGAGGATGTGGTCGTGCCGGTCTCGCGCATCCCCGACCTTATCGCGGGCCTGGACCGCCTGGCCACGGAGCACGCGATCAAGATCGTGAATTTCGGCCATGCCGGCAACGGCAACATCCACGTGAACCTGCTGGTCAACCCGGACGACCCTCAGGAGCTGGCGGCGGCCGAACGCTGCCTCGACGGGGTCTTTACGCTGGTCCTGGCGCTCGGCGGCACCCTGTCCGGCGAACACGGCATCGGGCTGGTCAAGCGGCCCTATGTGGCGCGCGAGCTGGACCCGGTGGCACTGGGGCTGATGGCGGGCATCAAGCGCGAGTTCGATCCCGACAACATCCTCAACCCCGGCAAGGCACCCGGCCCGGCCTGAGGCTACGCCCCCTTCGTCCGGCACACATCCCCGGAAAAGAAACGGGCCCCATACGGGGCCCTGCGCACTACTTGACGACCTTGAGCGACGGCCCCTTGCGCCTGGGCGCCGGGGCATCCTCTCCACCCCCGCCATCACCGGACCCATCCGGCGGCGTACCCGGACCATCGTCCTCGGGGCCGGGCCCCGGCTCACTGCCGAACATCATGCCCTGCCCGTTCTCGCGGGCGTAGACCGCCAGGACCGCCGGCATCGGCACAAACACATCCATCGGGTTGCCGGCGAAGCGGGCCGAGAAGGCCACGGCGTCGTCCCCGATATTCAGCGCCTGTACCGCGGAGGGACCAACGTTCAAGGTGATCTTGCCCTGATCCACAAAGGCCTCGGGCACGACCACACCCTCGACCGTGGCGTCGACCAGGATATGCGGCGTGAAGCCGTTATCCGTGACCCACTCCCACAGCGCACGGAGCAGATAGGGGCGCGACGAAGTCACAGGCGCAGCTCGCGCTCGGCCTCGGTCAGACTCACCTGGAAAGACTCGCGCTTGCACACACGGTCGGCGTATTCCTGGATCGCCTGCGGCAGCGAGGTCAGGTCGATACCGACCGCCGGAAGCCGCCACATTACGGGGGCAATGGCACAGTCGACGATGGAGAACTCGTCACTCAGGAAGTACGGCTTGAGTTCGAAGATCTCCGCCGAGCTCACCAGGCTCTCGCGCAGGATCTTGCGTGCCTTGGTCAACCCCGAGCCGGAGGCCTTGTAGACCGCGTCCAGCCCCTCGTACCAGTCGCGTTCCACGCGATAAAGCGCCAGCCGCGCGGCCGCCCGCGAAACCGGATCCACCGGCATCAACGGCGGATGCGGAAAACGCTCGTCCAGGTATTCGGTGATGACATGCGTCCCGTACAGGGCCAGATCGCGATCCACCAGGGTCGGGACCTCGTTGTACGGATTCAGATCGGAGAGATCCTCGGGCAGCTCGTCCGGCCCGAGATTCACGACATCCACGGCGATGTCCTTCTCCGCAAGGATGATGCGCACCCGGTGGCAGCGCACACAGTCGTGAGCAGAAAACAGGGTCATAACGGAACGACGGTTGGCGACCAGCGCCATGGCTTTCTCCCTAGCCCGGCCAGGCACGAGGCCACGCCGGGCAGACGGTCAATAACACCGGCGCGCGATCATCCTTGATCAGTGCGCCGGCGACGGTTCAGGCCGCCTAGTGTACGTCTTTCCAGTACTCCTTTTTCAAGAAGTAGGCCAGGATCGTGAAGATCCCGAGGAAAATCAGGACGTACAGGCCGATCCGCTGGCGGTCCAGCTGCATCGGCTCGCCCATGTAGGAGAGGTAGGTGACGATGTCGCGCACGGCGCGGTCGTATTCGCTGGGCGTCATGCTACCGGAGCGCACCAACTCGAGACGCTCGTTGCCGTCCTCGTCGACAACCTTCTCCTGCCAGCCCTGGAGCTCCCACAGCACGTGCGGCATGCCGACGTTGCTGAACACGGTATTGTTCGCGCCCAGCGGACGCGACTCATCCACATAGAAGCTCTTCAGGAAGGTGTAGACCCAGTCCTCGCCATGGATGCGGGTGGTCATGGTCAGGTCGGGCGGGACCACGCCGAAGGCCTCTTCGCCGTAATCGTCGCTCATGGCGTTCTTCATCAGCGAACCCACACCGACCGGATCACCGGCTTCGTCGGTCATGAAGATGAAGTTCTCTTCCATGTGCTGCTCGGTGAGCCCGATATCCCGCGCGACGCGGTTGTAGCGCATGTACTCCGTGGAGTGGCAACCCATGCAGTAGTTCATGAACAGGTTGGCACCGCGCTGCAGCGAGGCCTCATTGGTCACGTCAATATTGGCCTTCTCCAGGTCACCGTCGTACCCGGCCGCCGAGGCGGCCGGGACGGTGAACAGGGCCGCAGCGGCCAGGAACGTAGTTGCAATCAGCGTTTTCATTACGAAGTCACCCTTTCCGGAACGGCACGGTCACGGCCCAGGCCACGCGCAAAGGCGGGGGCCACCATGGTCACGAACAGATACACGGTCGGAATCAGCCAGGACCACATGATCAGACTCGCGTCACTCGGATCGAAACGCAGGATGTCGTAGATCGTGTAGATGCCCACCACCACGGCGAAGGCGATCAGGCTGAAGACCGCGGAGCGTTCCTTGCTGAGGAACCACAGCAGGAAGAAGAACGCGAAGTAGACCGTAGAGAAGCGCAGGCTCATCTCGCTCACTTCCGTGGTGGCCTGCTGCAGACCCAGCCAGCCGAGGATCACGAAGGCCACCACGAACACCGCCAGGTTGAACTTGGCCGCGAACGAGCGGTAGCGCATCGACAGTACCGGATTGCGATCCAGCCACGGGATGAAGAACAGCATCACCACCGCAAGGCCCATCGCGACCACGCCGAGGAACGGATCCGGCACGGATCGCAGCACCGAATACATCGAGGTGAAGTACCACACCGGCGGGATGAGATCCGGGGTGACCAGCGGGTCGGCCGGGATCATGTTGTCCGGCTTCAGGAACAGGCCGCCACCGGTCGGGAAGAAGAACATGATCACGGCAAAGACCATCAGGAACACGCCGACACCGACCAGATCCTTCACGGAGTAGTACGGGTGGAACGGGATGCCATCCTTCGGGATGCCGTTCTCGTCCTTGTTTTCCTTGATGTTGATGCCGTCCGGGTTGTTGGAGCCCACTTCGTGCAGCGCAATGATGTGCGCGGCCACCAGCATGATCAGCACCAGCGGCAGGGCAATCACGTGCAGCGCAAAGAAGCGGTTCAGTGTGGCATCGGAGAGCAGGAAGTCACCGCGAATCCAGGTCACCAGATCCGGCCCGATATACGGGATGGTCTGGAACAGGTTCACGATCACCTGCGCGCCCCAGTAGGACATCTGGCCCCACGGCAGCAGGTAGCCGGCGAAGGCCTCGGCCATCAGCACCAGGTAGATCAGCACACCGAAGATCCAGATCAGCTCGCGCGGCTTCTTGTAGGAGCCGTACAGCAGCGCCCGGAACATGTGCAGATAGACGACCACGAAGAACATCGAGGCGCCGGTGGAATGCATGTAGCGGATCAGCCAGCCCCACTCCACGTCGCGCATGATGTACTCGACCGACGCGAACGCGAGTTCCGCATCGGGCTTGTAGAACATGGTCAGGAAGATGCCGGAGACGATCTGGATGACCAGCACCAGCAGCGCCAGGGAGCCGAAGAAATACCAGAAGTTGAAGTTCTTCGGCGCGTAGTACTGCGCCAGATGCTCGTTCCACATCTGGGAGAGCGGGAAGCGGGCATCGACCCAGCCCAGCAGACCGCCCTGGATCTTGGTATCAGGATTGCTGGCCATTTAGATCGCCTCCCCGTCTTCGTCTTCACCAATGACAAGCAAGGTGTCCGTGCGGTACATGTGGCGCGGGATCACCAGGTTGGTCGCCGCCGGCATGTTGCGATACACGCGGCCGGCCAGGTCGAAGCGGGAGCCGTGGCAGCCGCACAGCCAGCCACCCTGCCAGTCGGAACCCATCTCGGGGTCGCCGATCTCCGGGCGGTAGGTGGGCGAGCAGCCCAGATGGGTGCAGATGCCGATCACGACCAGGAACTCGGGATTGCGCGAACGGTGCTCGTTCTGCGCGTATTCCGGCTGCTGGCTCTCGACCTCGGACTCCGGATCACGCAGGCGGTCGGTCACCTCGGACAAACCGGCGATCATCTCTTCGGTGCGTCGCACGACCCAGATGGGCTGGCCGCGCCATTCGACGCTGACACGCTGGCCCGGCTCGACAGCGGACACGTCGAACTCGACAGGGGCCCCGGCCGCCTGAGCGCGCGCGCTGGGCTGCAAGGACGCCAGGAACGGGGCCGCGACAGCGGCGACCCCGGCTCCGCCTACGACAGATGTCGCGGCGACGAGGAACCGGCGCCGGCCTCGGTTTACGCCTTGGTTTGCCATGTTTGTCTCTCCAAACAACGTGTTGAAATCGTATTCCCGCAGCCACGCAACCAAGGCGCAGCCTGAACGCGAGGGGCCTTGGCCGCACGCGCGAATACCCATCTGGGCGGGCTGTAAAATCCGATAGAATTCCCGAACACGCTAATAAGGTCAAGTAGATTACTGCCTTAAGACCGAGCATTGCGCTTGGTCACGCGCGTCGAAAACCTACATAACCAACTGATTACAGACGGGCACGGACGGGGCGTCCGGCACGCCCCCAAAGCGAACAGGCTGCACTGCAATCTCGCACGCGGTCGCGTGCGGGCGGGATCGCCCCCGCTCAGGCGGGATTGTCGATCTCGATAAACTGGTGTTCGAGACCGAAGCGCTCCGCGCACCACTGGCCCAGGGCCGGGGCCCCGTAGCGCTCGGTCGCATGATGTCCGGCAGCGAAGTAGTGCACCCCCAGCTCGCGCGCCTCGTGGGTGGTCTGCTCGGAGATCTCGCCACTGATGTAGGCATCCACTCCCTGTGCCGCGGCCTCGGTAAGCAGGGACTGGGCCCCGCCGGTACACCAGGCGATGCGGCGGATGGGATGGTCACCGGCCTCCACGCACAGCGCCTCGCGCCCCAGCACGTTGCTGATATGCGCCTGCATGTCGGGCGCCGACATCACCCGCGCCGGGCTCCCCACCTGGCCGACGCCGTCCTCGCGCAGCACACCGTCGATCGCGAATCCCAGGCGCCCGGCCAACTGGGTGTTGTTGCCAAGCACCGGGTGGGCATCCAGCGGCAGGTGGAAGGCGACCAGGTTGATGTCATGCGCCAGCAGCAGGCGCATGCGCTCGCGCTTCATGCCGGTCACCTCCTGCGGTTCGCCCTTCCAGAAGTACCCGTGGTGCACCAGGATCAGGTCGGCCCCGGCCTCCACCGCCGCCTCCACCAGCGCCAGGGAGGCGGTCACCCCGCTGACGATCCGACGGATCTCGCGGCGCCCCTCCACCTGCAGGCCATTCGGGCAGTAATCGCGGAAGCGCTCCGGCTCGAGCTCCGCATTCAGTGCCTGCATCAGTTCATCGCGATTGACCACGGCGGGATCCCCTGTTGAACGCTGATTCGGTATATTCGACATATGGTGAATTTCTCTCGCTTTCTGCTGCAAGCCGCGCTGACCGGCATTGCCCTGGCCGTGGTGATCGCGGTGTTCTTCCCCGAGATCCTCGGCCGCGACGAATCCGGCGCCGATCTGCAGGTCGCCGAACCCGTGCCGGCCCCGGGCGCCACGGGTGCGCCGGCCAGCTACGCCGACGGCGTACGCCGCGCCGCACCCGCGGTCGTCAACATCATGACCTCGCGCACCATCGACCGGCCCTCCGGCCTCGGCCTGCATGAATTCTTCGGCCAGCCCCTTCCGCCGGGTGAACAGGAGCAGTCCAGCCTCGGTTCCGGGGTCATCATGACCGAACAGGGGCACATCCTCACCAATCACCACGTGATCGAGGAGGCTGATGCCATTGCCATCATGCTCCCCGGCGGCGAGGCCCACCCCGCCGAGATCATCGGCATCGATCCGGATACCGACCTCGCCGTGCTGCGCGTGCGCGCGCCGGGGCTCGGTGTGGCCACGGTGGGGCACTCCAGCGACCTGCGGGTGGGCGACGTCGTGCTCGCCATCGGCAACCCCTTCGGCGTCGGCCAGACGGTGACCCAGGGGATCGTCTCCGCCACCGGGCGCAACCAGCTCGGGATCAACACCTTCGAGGACTTCATCCAGACCGACGCGGCGATCAATCCGGGCAATTCCGGCGGCGCGCTGATCAATGCGCGCGGCGAGGTCGTCGGCATCAACACCGCGATCTTCTCGCGCTCCGGCGGCTCCCACGGCATCGGCTTCGCGATCCCGGTGGATCTGGCGCGCAGCGTGATGACCGAGATCATCGAACAGGGCTATGTCGCCCGCGGCTGGCTGGGGATCGAGGTCCAGGCGATGAACCGCGAACTGGCCGAATCCTTCGGCCTGGACACGCCGCGCGGCGTGCTGGTCGCCGGCATCCTGCGCGAGGGGCCTGCGGAAGAAGCTGGAATCCGACCGGGGGACATCATCACCCACCTGGACGGCAGCAGCGTGAACACCCCGCGAGAAGCGCTCAACGTGATCGCCCGCACCTCGCCCGGCGCGACCCTGGACATCCGTGTCCAGCGCGAGGGCGAGGACGTCGAACTCGCCGCCACGGTCGCCCAGCGACCCATCTGACGCCGAACCGCTAGCGCCCGCGTCGCCTATCCACCGGCCGGCGAACTGACCGTGGTCAGTACCGCGGTCAGCAGCAGGATCGACCCGACCAGACCGCCCTCCAGCGCGATACTGCGGCGCAGCCGCCCGGGGGCCTCGGGTTCGCCGCGCTCGAACGCCGGCACCAGCCGCCACTTGTTCGCGGCGGCCAGCAGCAGGAGCAATCCGACGATCAGGACCTTGCCGATCAGGAACTGCCCATAGCCCGTGGTGAGCAATGGCGTGACACCGCCCAGCAGCAAGGCCGCCAGCACCACACCGGCCAGCACCAGCAGCCCGACCCCGAACGCCGCCACCTGGCCGAAGCGCGCCAGGATGCGCGCGGCATCGCGACTCCCCGGCGAGTGCCCCGCCAGGCGATACAGCGGCCACAACGAACCGATCCAGAAGGCCGCAGTCAGCAGATGCAGCACCAGCAGCCCTCCCAGCAGGACGCGCGGCTCGTCCACCGTGTGCCCGACCTGTACGAAGGCGAGCATCACCAGCAATACGCCGGCAAGGCTGAGACCGTAGCCCAGCCCCGGCAACCGACGGGCATCCAGCAGGATCGCCTGCACCAGCAACAAACCGCTCACAGCCAGCACCAGCCGGGTTCCCTGCGCCCCCTCGAACACCATGCCGAGCAGCATGGGGTCGAAGGCAGCCGCACCATTGCCACCCCCGAGGAATCCAGCCTGCAGCGGCCACTGGACCAGGGCCAGCACGATCGCGACCCAGGCCGCGACCGCCCCCATGCGGCTGGCCGCCCGGCGATCCGGATCAGGCAGATCCGGAAACGCCAGGCGGAACAGCACCGCCCCGGCCGCCAGCAAGGAACCGGCATAGAACCCGGCCGCCACCAGCATCATGGCGACCGTCCAGGCATCCACATCGGACAGCGCAGACAGCCAGGCCACGGCCTAGTTCTCCACCGTGAAGCGGAAGCTCCCGGACATCATGTGGCCGTCGCGGGCCAGACCGCGCCAGCGCACCTCGTAACGACCCGGTTCCAGGTCGCCGGCCGGGCGCACATGGTACTCCTCGGTCGGATCACTGCCCGGCTCGTTCTCCAGAGACACGCGGCCTTGCGGGCCGATCACGTCGAACTGGGTGATGCGCATCGCGCCATCGAAGTGAATCCCGATCTCCTCCGGGGTGCCCTGCACCGTGGAGCCATCCTCCGGGACCTGTCCCATTTCGCCCTCGTGGGCCAGCAGGGGGCTGGCGAAGGCCAGCAGCAGGGCCGCAAGGGCGGAACGCAGGATATTGCGGTTACCAATCGTCATCATGTAGTCCTCAAGTTGTTCAAGTGCAGTCGTGTCGTGTCAGAGTCCGCCGGCCACAGGCCACCGGGGGCCGCCTTGCGGCGGTCCCGGCGCCCGCGCCGGAGGAAGCTCAGTGGTTGTGGCCTCCGTGGCCGTTATGTCCTCCATGCCCCCCGTGGCCGCCATGGCCTCCGTGCCCGCCATGCGCATCGCGGCTGGGGGTCGGGAGCCCGTCGGAATCCGCATCCGCGACCTTGCCGCGGCGTACCGGATTGCCGAAATCGGGGTCGCTGCTCACGCGACGGGCGACCTCCCCCTCCGGGTGCCAGTACCAGCCGGGATCTCGGAAGTCCCCGGGTTCCAGGTCGTCGCGCACCTTGATCAGGGTGAACATGCCGCCCATGCCGATGTTGCCGAACGGCCCCTGGCCCATACCCATCGCCAGGGTGTTCTCCGGCCCGCGCATATGCCCGCCGTCGGTGTGGTCCTGGTGATCCGCCATGCCGTGTTCGCCCATCGCCATGTAGCCGGGCAGCAGCGTACGGATCTCCTCCTCGAGACCGGACTGGTCCACGCCCAGGGTGTTGGCGATGCCGTGCCCCATCGGGTTCATGGTGTGGTGGGTCATGTGGCAGTGGAACGCCCAGTCGCCCGGCGGTGCGACGAACTCGATATCGCGGGTCTGGCCGACCGCGACGATCTCGGTGGTCTCCTTGCGCCACTGGTTGCGCGGCCAGCGCCCGCCATCGGAGCCGGTCACCTCGAACGACACCCCGTGCACATGCATCGGGTGGTTCCACATCGACAGGTTGCCCATGCGGATGCGCACCCGCTCGCCGGTCTTCGCCACCAGCGAGTCGATGGCCGGGAACACCTTGGAATTCATCGACCACAGGTCGAAGTCGACCATGATCGACGGGTCCGGCGTGCGCGTGCCCGGGTGCAGCCCCCAGTTGTGCAGCAGGATCGCGTAGTCACGGTCCACCGGCTCGATCTCGCCGTCCTTCGGGTGGATGATGAACATCCCCATCATCCCCATCGCCATCTGCACCATCTCGTCGGCATGCGGGTGGTACATGTGCGTGCCGTGCTGGTTCAGCTCGAACTCGTAGACGAAGGTCTCGCCCGGATGGATCGGCGGCTGGGTCACGCCCTTCACCCCGTCCATGCCCGAGGGCAGATGGATGCCGTGCCAGTGCACCGAGGTGTATTCCGGCAGGCGGTTGGTTACGTAGATGCGGACCCGGTCGCCCTCCACCGCCTCGATGGTCGGCCCCGGGGTGGTGCCGTTGTAGCCCCAGCACTTGGCCACCGAACCGGGCGCGAACTCGTGCTCGATCTCCTCGGCGACCAGGTGGAACTCCTTCACGCCGTTGTTCATCTCGTACGGCAGGGTCCAGCCGTTCGGCGTGTGCACCGGCATGTAGCCCTGTTCGGTGCGTTCGCCGGGCGTCGCATCGCCCTCGTTGTGGTGCTCGTGACCCGTTTCGGCCATCACCCGGGTCAGGGTGGTTGCCGGCAGCATTGCCGCGCCGGCGGCCAGCAGGAAGTTACGCCGTTTCATCAGTGATGCCCTCCGTGACCGTCGTCGCCGTGGTCACCGTGATCGCCATGGTCATGATCCCCGTGATCCCCGTGATCCCCGTGATCCCCGTGATCCCCGTGATCCCCGTGATCCCCGTGATCCCCGTGGTCCCCGTGATCCCCGTGATCCCCGTGGTCCCCGTGGTCCCCGTGGTCCCCGTGATCCCCGTGGTCCCCGTGGTCCCCGTGGTCCCCGTGGTCCCCGTGATCCCCGTGGTCCCCGTGGTCCCCGTGGTCCCCGTGGTCCCCGTGACCGCCGTGACCGCCGTGACCGCCGTGACCGCCGTGACCGCCATGGTGGTCCCCGTGATCCATCGCGGACGGGTCATGTTCGAGCGCGTCGGTGTCGAGATAGCCCTCGTCACCCGGCGCGCCGCCCGGCAGCTCGCCAGCCACGGTGAAGGCCAGGTCCACCCGGGCCCGCCAGTAGTCACCCAGCGCGGCCACGGCGCGCTGCCAGTCGGCCAGCTCTTCCTGCTTGGTCACGAGCAGGTCGAAGACATCGTCGAACATGAAGTTCACGCGCTCCTGCACGCGCTCCAGCTCGATCTCCCGGGCCGGCAGCAGTTCGTAGCGCTTGGTGCTGAACTTGTCGCGGTGATGGGCCAGGCGGATAAAGTGCTGATGCACATCGGCGGTGACCGCCTGCTCCAGCCGGGCCCGGCGGGCCTCGCCGTCCTCCAGCCGCGCCTCGGCGCGGGCGATGCCGGCCTGGTTCTGGTTGAAGATCGGCAGGGTGAAGGAGATACCTCCGCCCCACAGGCGGGTGCCGTCCGTCTCGCGCTCGAACTCGATACCGGGCTCGATGTCGCCCAGCCAGCGATAGCGGCGCACCAGGGCCACACCCTCGGTCAGCCCCTCCAGGGCATGATCCAGGGCCCGCAGGTCCAGACGCTGCTCCAGGGCCTGCGCGACCAGGGCATCGCGATCGTCCACACCGGCCAGCGGCAACGGCAGCTTGCCGGGGACCTCCCAGCCATCCACCTGGCCGGGCAGCCCCATCAGGTGGGCCAGGCGCAGACGGGTTTCGCGCTCGCGCTGCCGCGCATCCTCGAGCTTCAGCCGGGCCTCGGCCGCACGGATGCGCAGCTGTGCCCGCTTCAGGTCGGGGATGTTGCCGGCGTCATAGAAGCGCTCGCCCAGCAGCGAGCCGAGATCCGCGGCGCGGGTCTCCAGCGCCTGCACCTGCGCCCGCTGGCGCGCGGCCACCGCGTCATACCAGGCACGCTCGGTGTCCGAGGCCAGGGCCACCATGCCTTCGGCCAGCTGCAGACGTGTGGACTCCCAGTGGGCCTCGGCAATGTCCTGACGCGCACTGCGCATCAGCAGGCCGGAAATCCCCCAGGCCAGGCCGACCCCCGTCTCGTTGCCGCCACCGCCCTCGGGGCGCATCACCGACAGCGACAGGGTGGGATTGGAAAACTGGGCGGCTTCGACCACATCGGCGGCCGTCAGATCCAGCTTGGCGTAGGCCTGCTGCATGCGCGGGTTGCGCCACAGGGCCTGATGAATGGCCTCCTCGAGCGTCAGCTCGCCAGAGGGGCGGGGCATCTCCGACTCGGGCAGGTCGATCCCCTGCACCGAGATGTCCTCCGCCAGTTCGGAGCGGTCCAGCTCGGGCGCGGTGACCGCGCAACCGGCGAGGAACAGCACCGATACGACGGGGAGCAGCAATCGGGTTGCTCGCATCGTGAAAATCTCCTTGATCGGACTTCGATTCCGCATCCCGCGCGAACGCGCGACACGGCCTTGCCGCCCGCCGGCACCGAGTGGAACCCGGACGTGCGGACAACCCCGGCGCTCGGGCCGGTACAGTCAGATCAGGAGAGGATCGGGGGTCGGTATAACGCGGCCGCGGGCGGGCCGCTCTGGAAGGAATACAGGCGCATGGCCTGCGTGACCGGGGTCAGCAGATGCATGCCGGTGATGGACAACAGGCCCTGGCAGTGGCTGCAGGCCGAGCAACTCGCCAGGCAGGCGCCATCCACGCAATCCGCGTGCACGATCACCCCGCTGGCGTCGGAGGAATCCGAAGTGTCTTGGGTGTGATCGTCGGCATGCCGAGTATCGGCGTGATCGTCCTGCGCATGGTGATCGTGGTCGTCACCGTGCGCGTGATCATGGGAGTGGTCGTGGGCCGCGTGATCCGCGGGCTTATCGCCATGCGACTGGGCCCCATGCATCGCATGCCCAGCGTGACTGCCTCCCTCGCTCGCGACGGCCGCAAGTGCCGGCAGGCCGGCAATCGCCAGCACCAGCATCCAGCACAGCAGTCGGTGGAAGACCCGTTTCACGTCGGCCAAACCCTCATCTCAAGAGGCATCACCCCGATAACCCCCCGATACGCTACCACAGCCAACAGCCCCCGTAGGAGCGGGCTTGCCCGCGAAGCCCCCGCCAAAGCCGGATGCGGGCAGGGGCATTCGCGTGCAGGCACGCTCCCACACACATTCCCGTCGCCGCATCGGCGAGAGAGTCGCCGCCTACTCCGCCAGCGCGCGCTCGAATGCTCCTGCCCGCGTCCGGCTTTGGCGGGGGCTTCGCGTGCAGGCACGCTCCCACACACGTTCCCGTCGCCGCATCGGCGAGAGAGTTGCCGCCTACTCCGCCAGCGCGCGCTCGATCACATCGCGCAGGTCGCGCGACAATTCGAGCGCGGCGAGGCGTTCGAGTTCCGCCCGCATCTGTTCGCCGCGAACGCTGTCCACCTTCTGCCAGCGCGTCAGCGGCTGGGCCAGGCGCGCGGCGGTCTGCGGGTTCATCGCGTCCAGCTTCTCGACGAAGCCGCCCATGCGGCGATAGCCCGCGCCGTCTTCCTGGTGGAAGTGGCGTTCGTTGCGCGCCATGAACGGCCCCAGCACCGCACGCACCCGGTTCGGGTTGGTCCAGCGGAACCCGGGGTGCTCCAGCAGCGCGTCCAGGCGCTCGAAGCCGCCCGGGACCTGGCTGCCGGCCTGCAGGCCGAAGTACTTGTCCAGCACCAGCGGGTCGTCGCGGTAGCGCTGCTCGAAGTCCGTCAGCAGCACCTCGCGGGCCTCGTGATCCAGTTCGTTCACCGCGTTCAGCGCACCCATGCGCATGGTCATGCTGCGCGCCTTCTGGTACTGCGCCAGGGCCTCGGGCACCGCGGCCTGGTCGCGGGCCGCCACACGCAGCGCCAGCAGACGGTTGCGCAGCTGGCGCAGGCCCATCGCCTCGGCGGTGAAGGCACCATTGTCCACGTCGTCCAGCTTCGGCTGGATCTGCTGCATCGCGCCGGTCAGCGGGGCATAGAGGCGCTTCTCCAGGTCGTCGCGCTCCATGCGCAGGCGCACCGGATCGACGCGCTCGAACAACTCGGCCAGCTCGCGCGTGGGCGGCAGCTGCAGGATGGTCGCCAGCAGCACCGGCTCGATCGCCGGATCCTCGATCAGGGCGTGCAGGGCGTGCTCGATGGCGGCCTCCAGCGCGGAGTCGGCGGCGTCGTGCTCGATGCGCGCACGGATGGCGCGACGGAACAGGGTCTGCGCGGCCTCCCAGCGGGCGAAGGCATCATCGTCATGCGCCAGCAGGTGCGCCAGTTCGTCCACGCCCTGGTTGGCGTTCAGGATCACCGGGGCGGAGAAGCCGCGTAGCCAGGAGATCGCGGCCACCTCGGCGGACAGGTCCTCGAAGCAGAAGGTGTGCTCGGCGGCGTCCAGCTCCAGCACCCATTCGTCGCGCGCGGCGTCGTCGCCTTCCCGATGTGCGCGGATGCGCTGGCCGTCCGCATCGAGGAAGGCCATGCGCACCGGGATCACCACCGGCTCCTTGTGTGCCTGCCCCGGGGTCGGCGGGGTCTCCTGCGAGAACGTGATGCGGGCCGGGCCACCGGGGCCGTCGAACGCGGTGCCCGCGGTCACGTGCGGCGTGCCGGCCTGGGTGTACCAGCGCTTGAAGCGGGAGGGATCGCGCCCGCTGGCCTCGGCCATCACCGCGACAAAGTCGTCCGTGGTCACGGCCTGGCCGTCGAAGCGCTCGAAGTAGAGGTCCAGCCCGCGACGGAAGGTCTCGCGCCCGATCAGGGTGCGCAGCATGCGGATCAGCTCCGCGCCCTTCTCGTAGACGGTCAGGGTGTAGAAGTTGTTGATCTCGGCGTAGTGATCCGGACGCACCGGGTGCGCGAGCGGGCCCGCGTCCTCCGGGAACTGGAAGGCGCGCAGCATAGCGACATCGTCGATGCGCTTGACGCCGAACAGGGTACAGTCGGTGGTGAATTCCTGGTCGCGGAAGACCGTGAGCCCTTCCTTGAGCGACAGCTGGAACCAGTCGCGGCAGGTCACGCGGTTGCCCGACCAGTTATGGAAATACTCATGGGCGATCACCGACTCGATGGCGACAAAGTCACTGTCGGTGGCGGTGTCGGGGCTGGCCAGCACGTACTTGGCGTTGAACAGGTTCAGCCCCTTGTTCTCCATCGCCCCCATGTTGAAGTCGTCCACCGCGACGATCATGTACACGTCCAGGTCGTATTCGCGGCCGAAGGCCTCCTCGTCATAGCGCATCGCGCGCTTCAGCGAGGCCAGCGCGTGATCGCAGCGATCGGCGTTGTGCGCCTCCACAAACAGCTCCAGCGCGACCTCGCGCCCGGACATGGTGGTGAAGGTGTCGCGCTGGCAGGCCAGATCCCCGGCGACCAGCGCAAACAGGTACGACGGCTTGGGGAACGGGTCCTCCCACACCGCGTAGTGGCGCCCGCCGTCCAGCTCGCCGGCCTCCACGCGGTTGCCGTTGGCCAGCAGCACCGGGTACTGCGCCCGGTCCGCTTCCAGGCGCACGCGGTAGGTGGTCAGCACATCCGGACGATCGGGGAAGAACGTGATGCGGCGAAAGCCCTCCGGCTCGCACTGGGTACACAGCATGCCGCTGGAGGCGTACAGGCCCTCCAGCGCGGTGTTCTGCTCCGGGTGGCAGCGGCTGACGATCTCCAGCCGCGCCGCCTCCGGCAGGCCGTGCAGCAGCAGGCCCTCGGCGTCCTGCTCCAGCAGGCCCTCGCCCGGCTCCGCGCCATCCACCGTCAGCGACGCCAGCTCCACACCATCGCCGTACAGCCGCAGCGCCCCGTTCGGCTCCGCCGCCTGCGGGTTGCGGCGCACCGCCATGCGCGTGGTCACCTCGGTGGTCGCCGCGTCCAGCTCAAAGTCCAGCTCCAGGCTCTCCACCACAAACGCCGGCGGCTGGTAATCGCTCAGATAAACCGCCTGGGGACTCGCATCACGCATTCCAAACTCCAAATCAAAGGCACTGCAAAAGGTTTAACACGCTGCCGCGGTGCCGACGTCAAACCCGGACCATGGCCCTGTCATTGCCACGACGGCTCCGGCCCCTCGCCGTGATAACGGCCCGGAAACTGGCACCACACCACCAATCCGTTAGCATACCGCGCATGGAATGGATCGATATCTGCTTCAACCTCACCCACGAATCCTTCAAAAAGGAACGCGACGAGGTCCTCGATCGCGCCCGCGAGGCCGGCGTCTCCTGGATGCTGATCACCGGCGCCGACGCCCACCAGAGCGAGAAATGCCTGGAGATCGCCGACCAGTACCCAGAGTGCTGCCGCGCCACCCTGGGCGTGCACCCGCACCTGGCAAAACAGTGGACCGACGCGATCGCCGCCCGGTTCAGTGACCTCGCCCGCGCGGACGCCAACGTCGTCGCCATGGGCGAAATGGGCCTCGACTACAACCGCGACCACTCGCCGCGCCCGCAGCAACGCATCGCCTTCGAGGCCCAGCTGGAGCTGGCCGCCGATCTTGGCCTGCCGGTGTTCCTGCACGAGCGCGACGCCCACCACGACTTCGCCCAGATCCTGCGCCGCTGGCGCGACAAGCTGCCGGCCGCTGTGGTGCACTGCTTTACCGGCGAGGCCGACGCCCTGGCCGAATACCTCGATCTCGACTGCCACATCGGCATCACCGGCTGGGTCTGCGACGAGCGCCGCGGCACCCACCTGCACCCGCTGGTCCCGCGCATCCCGCGCGGCCGCCTGATGATCGAGACCGACGCCCCCTACCTCCTGCCGCGCACCCTGCCCAAGGGCTCCGGCAAGAAGATCGGCAACGGCCGGCGCAACGAACCCGCCTTCCTCCCCCACATTGGCGAATACGTGGCCCAACTGCGCGACGAGACCCCGGAAGACCTCGCCACCCACACCACCGCCACCGCCCGCGCCTTCTACAACCTGCCCGCAACGGCCAGTGCCTGATACCCCGGACAGCGGACCGCAAAGGGTCGCGCTGGTCACCGGCGCGGCGCGCGGGATCGGCCTCGGCATTGGCGAGCGCCTGGTGCGGGATGGCTGGCAGGTGGTGCTGGCCGATATCGACGGCCCCGAGGGCGAACGGGCCGCCGCGCAACTGGGCCCCGCCGCCCGGGCCATCACGCTGGATGTCCGCGACGAGGAACAGGTCCGCGAGGCCATCCGGCGCACGGAGGAATGGCACGGTGGCCTCGATGCCCTGGTCAACAACGCCGGCATCAGCGACCCGCACTCCGGGCCACTGGATGAGCTGGAGCTGGCCGACTGGCAGCGCTGGCTGGATACCAACCTCACCGGCGCCTTCCTGCTCGCCAAGCATGCCCTGCCCCTGCTGCGGCGCCGTCGGGGCGCCATCGTGAACATCAGCTCCACCCGCGCCCTGCAGTCAGAGCCGGACACGGAGGCCTACGCCGCCAGCAAGGGCGGGCTGGACGCCTTCACCCACGCCCTGGCCATCAGCGCCGGGCCGGAGGTCCGCGTCAACGCCATCCGCACCGGCTGGATCGACACCCGCAGCCCTGATCAGCAGCAGGCCGAACCGCTATCCGCACAGGACCACACCCAGCACCCGACCGGCCGCGTCGGCCAGCCCGCCGACATCGCCGCCCTGACCACCTTCCTGCTCGGCCCGGACGCAGGCTTCATCACCGGCCAGATCTGGAGCGCCGACGGCGGCATGACCCGCCGCATGATCTACACCGACTGACGCCATTTGGAGGGAAAGAGTAGCCCTAAGCCCGCAATCGACCTTCCACACACTCTGTTGGTCGGGTGAGATCCGCCACTTACCGAGACCCGACCTCGTTATGCAGCTCGCGCTGGTCTCGAGAGACCTCGGCCCGGATCAGCTCGGATCGCAGGCTGGAAGCAGGTACCTCGAAACGTTCGAGCGAAGCCCCCCAGCGCAGGTGCTCCGTAAAGTCCACGTCAGTTAGCCGGTAGGCCCGGCCGAGTCGCTCGGTCGGCATCACCCGCTCGGCAACCTCAAGGTCGTTATCCAGCACGGCCAGAACCTGAATCGACGCGTCGCTCGTCGCGTCTCGAAAGATGTAGCCCTCACGGAAACCGAAAAGCTGTCGGGCCTGCTCCTGGCTGCGCGCCTCCCAGATATCGACTGCCCGGTCGACATACGCCCGGCGATGCACCGCATGCTTTGCCCGTTCCTTGGGGTCGGTCATCCCCTCCGCCTTCAGGCGGTCCCGCAGTGCTTTCGTCTTCTCGCGGTGCACGAGCAACGTGCTAACCACCCCAAGGTTCTCCCAATGGTGCCGGCCGATCTGATAGACCCAGTCGGAAAAATATTTCCACGGATCCTGAATTTCTCGGGTCTTTGCCATCAATACGCTTCCGGTATCAGGTGTTCCATTTGTTCGAGAAGTGCTTCAACGGCCGCTGATGGCCGCACAAAACGCTTCGAGAGATTGGGGCCGGCAATGGCCCACCGCTTCGGGCGGGGTGGATCAACATAGAGGAGGTAGACCGGGTTCTTCCTTGGAGCACCGTTCTTCTTCGGCTCATGCAGCCCCACGCAATTCCCTTGCGGAATCACATGCCAGGGCGTTCGGGTCAGACGAGACCCAATCACCAGGCCGGCTTCATCAATCGCCACTTCCGGCCGCATGCGATCAAGAGGGTGCAGCTCCGGATCGCTCGATTCATCCGGAGATTTGAGCCACTCCCTGTCAATGCTATCGAGCCCCAGAATCTGGTCGCGCGGCCACAGCTCCCCCGTTTTCACGCTCACCACGTCCGAGCGGATGTTCGATCCCCGAAAGCGTCGATGCTGATTACGCAGAATCGACCACCCCTCTACGTACAACACCGCGTCTTTCACGAACAGCCTTTTCGCCACTAGGTCCCGCTCGGTGATTGCACCCCGCGCGTCCTGGTACATGAAGCGCAAGCGGTGATCCCCCACCCACAATTCCACTTTTGCCTCCGCACGAAAGTTCGGCTCTAAAGCTGAGCATGGCCCGGATGTCCGCCGGGGTCCACCTTCAGGTTTTGCATGGCCTTAGAGGGTCAGACCTCGCCTTTTGCCTCCAGAAAAGGGCCTCAGACTAGAAAACACAACCATGGATCGATCATGCTTTTAGCAGTCCAAGTGCACGAACGCCACTGGCCGTACTTGGGCAACCCATAAGTCGAGCTCTTGGGAATCATTCGTTCGACACGTAGGTACCCGTTGGCGCGTTGCCTCCGATGACCTGCGGGCGCAGGATATTGGGTCTGTTGGCGAAGGGTGCGGGGATTGTGCGTATGAAGACTTCGGTGATTCTGACGGTGATCGGGCCGGACCGGCCGGGGCTGGTGAGCGCGGTGGCGGCGCGGGCTCGGTCGGCGGGCGGGAACTGGCTGGAGAGTCGGATGGCGCAGCTGGCCGGGCAGTTTGCCGGGGTGGTACTGCTGGAGGTGGATGCCGAGAACGCCGACGCACTGGAGGCCGCGCTGCGCGGGCTGGCAGGCGACTCGCTGCAGGTGCATATCCAGCGCGGCAGCGAGCTGCCGCCGGCGGCGCGGCACCCGGTGGTGCTGGACCTGATTGGGCACGACCGGCCGGGGATCGTGCAGGACATCACCGCCGTGCTCTCGCGCCACGGCGTGAGCGTCGAGACGCTGGAGACCGCCTGCGAGCCGGGCTCGATGACTGGCGAACCGATGTTCCGCGCGATGGCCCGCCTGGGCGTGCCGGACGGCCTGGACCTGCACACCCTGCAGGATGACCTGGAAGCCCTGGCCAACGAGCTGATGGTCGACTTCGAACTCCACGACCCGCTGCAGGAACCACCCGAGGCCGTAGCCTGACCGCCGCCCGACACAGGTAGGCAACATCCTGCAACCGTAGGGTGCCGTTGAGCGCAGCGAAACGCACCACTCCCCGCTCGGTGCATCCCCCGATGCGATTCGCTTCGCTCATCGCATCCTGCGACGTGGCGACGGGCAGACCCCGTTCCAATCAGGGTGCGGCGCGGTGGCGGCGGGCGGCGTCGAGGCGGCGGACGAAGTCCTGCATCAGGGTGGTGTAGAGGGTCTCGCCGAGGACCTTGTCCTCGATGCCGGCGTCGAGGTTGGGGTTGTCGTTGACCTCGATGACCATCACGCCGCGCGGGGTCTGCTTGAGATCGACGCCATAGAGGCCGTCGCCGATCAGGTTGGCGGCCTTCACGGCCGTCTTGACCACGGCGGCGGGCACGTCCGCCAGTGCCAGGGTGCGGAAGCCGCCCTCGCGCGGGCCACCCTTGGCGTCGTGATTGACGATCTGCCAGTGCTTGCGCGACATCAGGTACTGCGAGGCATACAGCGGCTGGCGGTTGAGCACGCCGATGCGCCAGTCGAACTCGGTGTAGACAAACTCCTGGGCGAGGATCAGATCGCTCTCCTTCAAGAGGCGTCGGGCGATGGATTCCAGCTCGGCGCGGTCGTTCGCCTTGAACACCCCGCGCGAGAAGCTGCCGTCCGGGATCTTGAGCACCACGGGATAGCCGATCTGTTCCTCCGCGCGCAGGATGGTCTCGCGGGTGAGGATCACGGTCTTTGGCGTCGGCACGCGATGGGCGGCCAGGCGCTCAGCCAGATAGACCTTGTTGGTGCAGCGCAGGATGGAGTCGGCATCGTCGATTACCACCATGCCCTCGGCCTCGGCCTTGCGCGCGAAGCGATAGGTGTAGTGGTCGATGGCGGTGGTCTCGCGGATGAACAGGGCGTCGAACTCCGCCAGTCGTGGCAGATCGCGCGCCTGGATCAGCTCGACATCCATCCCCTGTTCCTGCCCGGCGCGGGCGAAGCGCTTGAGCGTGGCCGGCGTGGACGGGGCCATCGCCTCGTCCGGGTTGTGCAGGATGGCCAGCTCGTAGCGCGCGCTGCGTGCCCCGCGGCGGCGGCGCCAGGGTTTGGAGAGGTAGCGCTCCAGCGCGGCGAAGAAGGCCGGCTCCTGCTCGGGTTCCAGCGCGTTCAGCGCGAACGAGCGAAGGGCGTGGATCTGCCAGCGTCCCTGAAGCCGGAACTCCACCCGGAACATCGGCGCGGGGAACAGGGCGAACAGCTGCGCGGCGATCTCCTGCAGCGCCGGCTCGTCGCACTGGCCGAACAGCACGGTCAGCTCCAGCCGCTCGGGCTGCACGCCCTGGCGGCTGCGGCCCAGAACGCGCGCCACGCGCTCGTCCAGCTCCTCGGTATCCAGACTGTAAATGGACTTGCGCGACAGGTCCTGCAAGGTACGCACGCTGGGGATCACCCGGTGCCCGCGCGCCTCCGCCAGCAGCGAGCCGTAGTACCCGGCGGACAGGTAACGCTGGCTGCGGCACAGGTTGATCACACGCAGGGTGGCCGGGTCGTCGGCGGCCGGGCCGCGCAGGTAGTCGTCGATGGCCATGACCGGAAGGTCGGGGAAGTGCGGCTTCCAGTCCGCCCGGCGCTCGACCAGGATGCGGTGCTCAGGCATGCGCGCCCTCCGCCGCCCGGCGCGGGCCGACGATCACCGCTGCCTGCAGGCCCGCGCGGCCGTAGCGCGCCATGCGCTCGAAGTCCGCACGCGCGATCGGCATGTTCACCGAGTCCACCGCGCGCTCCCCTTGCTCCACGTCCACGAACGGGTCATGCACGTAGACAAAGCGCTCGTCGAAACCCGTCACCGTGACCCAGTGCGGGAAGCGCTCGGCATACAGCCGCACGCTGCTGATCAGAACCACCGGCACCCCGCCCTCGCCAAAGCGCGCCTCCAGCTGGGACACGTTCACCGGGCCGTGCACCACCGGCACCCCGAGCTGTTCCAGCTCCTCGACCATGTCCTCCTGCACCAGCTGCATCACCTCCTTCTTCTCCGCGCTGCGCACGGAATCCCCGAACGCCACCCCGCGATCGCGCACCAGCAGTTGCACCTCGAACCCACGATGGGCGGCCGCCAGCGAGAGCCCGTACGGCCCGCAGCCGCCGTGGCCCGAGGTCATAAAAATCGTGGTGGCGTCGCGCCACAGGCGCAGCTCCAGGCGCCGGTCCAGCTTCAGCGCCGGGTCCACCGCGCGCATCGCCATCATCAGCGCAGCCGGGCCACAGGTGAACTCCAGCGTCTGCGCGTAGTACGGGGCGCGTACCAGCGCCGGATCGGGGCCGGTCGCCAGCGACTTCTGCAGCCGCAGCGCATCCATGTGGTCCTCGTAGTAGTCGTCGATGGTGCCGAAGTCGCGATACCCGAGCCCGCGGAACAGGGCCAGGCTGGCCGCATTGTCGCGCCGCACCTCCAGACGCAGATCGGTCCGCCCGTGCTGGCGCGCCGCGTCTTCCGCCGCCTCCACCAGGCGCCGGCCCAGCCCCTGGCCGCGCGCCCGCGCGCTGACCGCAATCGAGTACAGCCGCGCCAGCGACGTCCCGCGGCTGAACAGCAGCATCACGTAGCCGAGCAGGCCCTCCCCGCCGGGTCCCTCCGCCACCAGCGTGGCCGCATGCCCGCGCGTCAGCAGGTAGCGAAATTGCCGCCGCGAGATGCGATCGATCTCGAACGCCGCATCCTCCAGCGCCACCAGCGCCTCCAGATCCTCCAGCGTGGCCGGACGGATCAAGGGCGATTCTGCGGCGGGCGCGACCCGTTGCTTGACCTGCTGGCTCACGCTCCTCTCCCGGCGGCGGCCCGATCTCCATCGTAGCGCAACCACCGGGCGCCAATAGGCCGCTCCAGCAGGAATATTTGCCGACGGCAAGACCCCGGCTAACGTAGTGCCCCGGACAGTTCGTCCAGGCCGCCGATGGTGGCCGTGGGCTCCCCGCCCCAGGGGTCGAACAGACCCTGCCGCGCCCGGTCGAGCCAGACCGTACGCATGGCCGCAGCCTGCGCACCGATCACGTCGAAGGGGTTGCCTGAAACCAGCCACGCCTGCTGGGGCAGCGCATTCGCCCGCTGCAGGAAATGCCGGTACACGCGCGGGTCCGGCTTGAAGCAGCCGATCTCGTCCACGCTGACGAGATCCTCGAAGCGATCCCCCAGCCCGGCGTTCCGCAGCAGCCCGCTGACCGTCTCAGTGGTCCCGTTGGAGAACGCGAACAGACGGTGTCCCTCCGCCCGCAACTCGTCCAGGGCCGACCCCGCATCGGCGAAGGCCGGGAGCTCTCGATAGCACCGCAACAGCTCCGCCTCCTGCTCCACTTCAAGCGCGATACCCAGTGCCTCGCAGCAGTACCGCAGCGCCTGCTCGGTGCAGGTATCGAAATCCGCGTACGCCCCCATCAGCCCGCGCCGGAAGGTGTACTCCAGCTGCTTCTCGCGCCAGGCCCGCGCCAGCACCGGCGCCCGCTCGCCCATCCACCCTTCGAGCGTCGCCGTAACCCCCTGGGTATCGATCAGCGTCCCGTACACATCAAACGCCAGCGTCTGCCGCATAGCCCCTCCCGGATGTAACCACCAAACCGCCATCTCGCACTACCGGCCGCAAGATGCCAGTATGAGAATTCCACTTGCGCCGGTCATCGCCCCCAGCGATACCAGGAAGATGGTGACATGAAGATCAAAGACCTTATTGACGAAGCCGAGTCCCTGCCCGTGGAAGAGCGCGCTCTGGTGGTCGATTCCCTCCTGCGCAGCCTGAACCCGCCCGATGCGGGCGTGGACCGCAAATGGGCGGAGGTCTCGCGGAAGCGCCTGAAAGAGATCCGCTCGGGCACAGTCGAAGCGATTCCGGGCGAACAGGTCTTCGAGAGGATATGGAGCCGGTTTGAACGATGAGTTTTCGCTTTCACCCGGAAGCGGAGCAAGAACTCACCGAGGCCGTTCAGTACTACGAAGAAATCGAGCCCCGCCTCGGGAACGATTTTGCAGTTGAAGTGTTTGCAGCGGTGCAACGCGCCATCGCCTACCCGCGTGCCTGGACCGTTCTGGAGGGCGAAGTGCGGCGCTCATTCGTGAAGCGGTTTCCGTATGGGGTTCTCTACGCAGAAGAGGACGGGGGCATCCTGATTCTCGCGGTCATGCACCTGCACCGCCACCCGGATTACTGGAAGGAACGCACACGGGAAGGCTGATGACTGCCCCCCCAGACAGCGGCAGCCATGCGGCTGGCCAAGGATCTGGACATGCGGGTACGACACGGCACACTGAGTGCGATGTCCCGTCAATCGAAGCACTGGAGTCGTCGATGAGCATGCAGGAGACCATTACCCGGAAGCTGGAGGAGCGCTTTGCGCCCGAGCATCTGGAGGTGGTGAACGAGAGCCACATGCACAACGTGCCGCCGGGCTCGGAGTCGCATTTCAAGGTGACGGTGGTGTCCGAGGCCTTTCGCGACCAGAAGCTGATCGCGCGGCACCGGCTGGTGAATCAGGCCCTGGCCGACGAGCTGGCCGGGGGCATCCATGCCCTGGCGCTGCACACGCTGGACCCGGACCAGTGGTTCGAGCGTGCCGGCAAGGTCGCCGACTCCCCGCCCTGCATGGGTGGCGACGGCGGCAAGGCCTGATCGCTTGTCGATGACGGCTAACGCCGCGGCCGACTCGGTCGTGGATGACATCCTGCGCGCCCGGCTGGAAGCGCCGGGGCTGATGAACCTGCTCGGCCAGATCGAGGCCAGCCTGAACCCGGTGGCCAGCCACCCGCCGCTGGCGGGTGTATCCGAACACCTGGGGCCGGACCGCCATATCGTGCTGTGGCTGATCGACGGTTTTGCCACCCGCTATCGCCGCCACACGCCGCTGCTGGGCGCGGACTACGTAACCGACCTCGAGACCGTGTTCCCCAGCACCACGGCGACCGCGATCACCAGCATCCTGACCGGGCGCGCACCCGCGCAGCACGGCCTGCTCGGCTGGCACACCCGGCTGCCGTCTGCCGAGCGCACGCTGACGGTGCTGATGGGCCAGGAGCGCGACGCCGAGGACCGCCCGGCCACGCTCGGCTACCGCGAGCTGACCGGCCGCGTACGGCCAGACCGCCTGGTCGACCGGCTCGGCTGCCACACCACCATGATCGGCCCGGACTGGATCGGCGGCACACCCTACAACCGCATGATGAACGGCTCCGCCGCGTTCATCGGCTTCGAGGACCTGTCCGAGCTGCCGGCACGAGTGGCCGCGCATGTGAACGCGACGCCGGGGCCGCATTTCACCTACGTCTACTGGTCGGAGCTCGACCACCTGGGCCACGCCTACGGCCCGGAGAGCCCGGAGGTGGAGCGCCATCTGAAGCAGCTGGACCTGGCCTACACCGCGACCTGCGCGCAGATCCAGCGCCCGGAGAGCGTGTTCCTGACTACCGCCGACCACGGCATGCGCACCATGGAACGCCGCCTGGACCTGCGCGAGCACCCGGCGGTGCAGGCCTGCCTGCGCCACCGCCTGACCGGCGAGCCACGTGCCGCCATCGCCCATGTACGCGAAGGACGCGACACGGACTTCCTGACGGCCCTGGACGCCGCCTTCGGCGCGGACGTAGCCGCAGTCCCCGCCGCTGACTGGCTGGGGCCCGGCACGCTGGGCCTGCCCCCGGGGCATCACCGTGAGCACCCCGAGCTGCGGGCACGCGCCGGCGACTACCTGCTGCTGCCCGCGGAGGACGCCTACCTGGTGGACCCGCCGGACGACGACGAGGGGCCGTTCTTCGTCGGCGCCCACGGCGGCCTGTCGCCGGAAGAGCGGCATATTCCCCTGTTTCTTCGGAATATCGGCCAGTCGCGGTAAACTGCCGGGTTCTGTGCCGGTCAAACGGGCTGGCGCTGGCTGAAACAAGACTGTCCCGAGATCCCATGAACGACACCGCCGACCAGACCTACAACAACGCCGCCCAGCACCTGATCGAGCTGGCGAACCGGCTCGCCGATGACGGCCAGGCCGCCGAAACCGGCGACGTCGCCGACGGCCTGCTGGCCGGTGCCGTGCACTTCTGGCTGTACAGCCGCCAGCCCTGCGGCGATCCGTTGTGCGAGGACTGCGCCCCGTTCTCGGACGCCGAGAGCCGTCTGGCCATGCTGCACGAGCTGATCGACGAGCTGGCGCGCGACAGCGACTACTTCCACGCCACCACCGACACCACCGTCGGCCACGCCTGACCCGCTACGCCCGAGCCGATGCCGGTCACGCCCTTTCGCCCCGCGACCGATACCTGGTTCGGCGAGGCCTTCGGGCAGGCGACCGCGATCCAGTCGCGCGGCTGGCCCGCGATCCGGGCCGGCCGCCACTGCCTGCTGATCGCCCCCACCGGCAGCGGCAAGACCCTCGCCGCCTTCCTCAGCGCCATTGACCGCCTGACCGGCGAGTCCGCACCGGATGCCCGGCGCGGCTACTCGGTGCTGTACATCTCGCCGCTGAAGGCGCTGGCCACCGACATCGAACGCAACCTGCGCGCCCCGCTGACCGGCATCGCTCAGACCGCCGCGCGTCTGGGCGAGACCGCGGGCCCGACCGCAGGCGAGACCGCAGGCGAGCCGGTGGTACACATCCGCACCGGCGACACCCCGCAGGCCGAGCGCCGCGCCCAGGCGCGCGAACCCGGCGACATCCTGGTGACCACGCCGGAGTCGCTGTACCTGCTACTGGGCTCGAAGGCCGCCGAAAACCTCGAGTCCATCCACACGGTGATCATCGACGAGGTGCATGCGCTGGCCGGCAACAAGCGCGGCGCGCATCTCGCCCTGTCGCTGGAACGCCTGGCCGAACGCTGCGGCGAGGACCCGCAGCGCATCGGGCTTTCCGCCACCGTGCACCCGGTGGAGGTGGCGCGCGGCTTCCTTGGCGGCGACCGCGAGGTGGAGGTGATCGACGACGCCGAGCCCCCGCGCCTGGACCTGGAGATCCTCGCCCCCGAGGAGCCGCCCGCCGAGCACGCACCCGCCACCGTCGAGGCCACGGAGGCGACCAGCCCCATCCCGTCCGGCTCCATCCTCGGCGCGGTGTACGGCCAGGGCACCGGGCAGCTCCCCACCGCTGGCGGCGACCGCGCCGCACGCCTGGAGCCGCGCCTGCTGGCCGCGATCCTGGAGCACCGCTCCACCATCGTGTTCGTGAACAGCCGCGGGCTGTGCGAGCGACTGGTCCAGCGCATCAACGAGGCCTGGCGGGAGCAGCAGCCGGAGGATGCCGAACCGGTGGAGGACCTGGTCGCCGCCCACCACGGCAGCGTCTCCCACGAGCGCCGCGCCGAGATCGAGGGCCGGCTGAAGACCGGGCGCCTGCGCGGCATCGTCGCGACCAGCTCGCTGGAGCTGGGCATCGACATGGGCGCGGTGGATCTGGTGATCATGGTCGAATCCCCCGGTGCGGTCGCGCGTGGCCTGCAGCGCGCCGGGCGTGCCGGGCACGGGGTGGGCCAGGTCTCGCGCTCGCTGCTGCTGCCACGCTTTCGCGGCGACCTGCTCGAATGCGCGGTGATCGGCGAGCGCATGCAGGCCGGCGCGCTGGAACCGATCCATGCCCCGCACAACCCGCTGGACGTGCTGGCCCAGCAGCTCGTCGCGATGGTCTGCGAACGCCCGCGCACGGTGGACGAGCTGCACGCTCTGGTCCGCCGCGCCGCGCCCTGGCGCGAGCTGTCGCGGGCGCTGCTCGAGGCCACGCTGGACATGCTCTCCGGCCATTACCCCAGCACCGACTTCGCCGACCTGCGCCCCTGGCTCGCCTGGGACCGCGCCCGCGACGAACTGACCCCGCGCCGGGGGGCGGCACTGGCCGCGCGCCTGAACGCCGGGACCATCCCCGACCGTGGGCTGTACGGCGTGCATGTTGGCGAGGGCGGGCCGCGCATCGGCGAGCTGGACGAGGAGATGGTGTTCGAGCTGAAGACCGGCGAGAACGTGACCCTGGGTGCGAGCACCTGGCATGTGGAGGCGATCACCCGCGACCGCGTGCTCGTCTCCCCCGCCCCCGGCGAGGTCGGCAAGCTGCCGTTCTGGCATGGCGATGGCCCCGGCCGCCCGATCCAGCTCGGCCAGGCCATCGGCGCCGCCACCGAGCGGCTGGCACGCATGGGCCGCGCCGAGCGCACGGCCTGGCTCAGGGAACACGCGCCACTGTCGGAGGCGGCGGTGGAAACCCTCTGCGACTACATCGACGAGCAGCGCGAGGCCACCGGGCAGCTGCCCTCGGACCAGCGCATCGTGGTCGAACGCTTCCGCGACGAGGTCGGCGACTGGCGCGTCTGCATCCTGACGCCATTCGGCGCGCGCGTGCACGCCCCCTGGGCGCTGGCCCTGCAGGGCGCGCTGACCAGCCGCTCCGGCTTCGAGGTGCAGGTGATGTACACCGACGACGGCATCGTGCTGCGCCTGGCCGACAGCGAGGACCTGCCCGAACTGGACAGCCTGTTCCCCGACCCGGAGGAGCTGGAGGAGGCCGTCACCCGCGAGCTGGGCCACTCCACCCTGTTCGCCAGCGCCTTTCGCGAAAACGCGGCGCGCGCCCTGCTGCTGGTACGCAACCGCCCCGGCCAGCGCACCCCGCTGTGGGCGCAGCGGCTGAAGTCGCAGCAGCTGCTGGCCTCGGTGCGCGAGTACGCGAGCTTCCCGGTGGTGCTGGAGACCTACCGCCAGGTGCTGGCCGACGTGTTCGACCTGGACGCCCTGCGTCAGATCCTGCGCGGCGTGCAGGAACGCCGCATCCGCGTGCACGAGGTGGAGACGCCGCAGGCCTCCCCGTTCGCCCGCAGCCTGGTGTTCGCCTATGTCGCGGCCTACATCTACGAGCAGGACGCGCCGATGGCCGAGCGCAAGGCCCAGGCGCTGACGCTCGACCGCGGCATGCTGGCCGAACTGCTGGGCCAGGCCGAGCTGCGCGAGCTGATCGACCCCGAGGCCCTGTCCGAGCTGGAGGCCGAGCTGGCGCACGCCACCGAGGCGACCCGGGTGCCCGACGCCGACGCCCTGCACGACCTGCTGCGCCGGCGCGGGGACCTGACCCCGGACGAGGTCGCCGCCGCCTGCACCGAGGCGCCGGGACCGTGGCTGGAACAGCTCGCCCACTCCCTGCGCGCGGTGGAGGTGCGCATCGCTGGCGAGCCGCGCTGGATCGCGGCCGAGGACGCCGCGCTGTACCGCGATGCCCTCGGCGTGGTGCCCCCGCCCGGCCTGCCCGCCGCCTTCCTGGAACCGCCGCAGCGCCCGCTGGAACAGCTGCTGCGCCGCTACGCCCGTACCCACGGCCCGTTCCGCAACGAGGATCTGGGCGCTCGCTACGGCCTCGCGCCGGGCGCACTGCTGCCGGCGCTCGAGAGCCTGGAGCGCGCCGGCGTACTGCTGCGCGGCGAGATCCGCCCGCAGGGCACGGGCGAGGACTGGTGCGAACTGGACATCCTGCGGCGGCTGAAGCGCCGCACCCTGGCGCGGCTGCGCGACGAGGCGGCCGCGGTGGACGCCCGCGCGCTGGGCCGCTTCCTGCCCGCCTGGCAGGGCCTGGCTGAACCTAGCCGCGGGGCCGGCGCCCTGCGCGACACGCTGACGCAACTGGAGGGCGTCGCCCTGCCCTGGTCGGCCTGGACCACCCATGTGCTGCCGATGCGGGTGCGCGACTTCTCGCTGGACGCGCTGGACCGCATCACCGCCTCCGGCGAATTCGTCTGGGTGGGCAGCGGCGCGCTGGGCCAGCGCGACGGGCGCATCCGCTTCCTGCGCCGCGAGCAGGCGATGGTGCTGCTGGAACCGGAGGCCGATGCCGCGGATGCCGAGGCCCACGACGACCCTCTGGCGCAGGCGATCCTGGAGACCCTGGACCGGCGCGGCGCCTGCTTCTACCTGGAGCTGGAACGCGCGGCCCGGACGGCGCAGCCGGATGCCCGCCAGGACGCGATCGAGGCCGCGATCTGGGACCTGGTCTGGGCCGGGCAGATCACCAACGACACCTTCGCACCACTGCGCAGCCTGGGACAGCACAGGACCTCCGCGCGCGGCCGTCGGCGCCCGGGCCAGGGTCTGGCCGGCGGGCGCTGGTCACGGGTCGCCGAGCTGATCGACGCCGGCGTGTCACTGACCGAACGCGCCCGCGAACAGGCCGAGAACCTCCTGGGTCGCTACGGCGTGGTCAGCCGCGAGATGGCCCGCGCCGAGGGCCTGCCGGGCGGCTTCGGGCGCGTGTATCCCGTCTACCGCGCGATGGAGGACGCCGGCAAGCTGCGCCGCGGCCACTTCGTCGAGGGCCTGACCGGCGCACAGTTCGCCCGCGCCGGCGCGGTGGACCGCCTGCGCGCCCTGGAACGCGCGGCCGACGACACCCCCGAACCGCAGTGGCTGGCAAGCGTCGACCCCGCCAGCCCCTGGGGCCTGCTCCTGCCCTGGCCAGAGCCCCCGGAAGCCGCCGAGGGCCGCCTGCGCCGGGTCGCCGGGGCGCTGGTAGCCCTGGCCGGCGGCCAGCCGCTGCTGTACCTGGCCGCCTCCGGTCGCCAGCTGTTCGTCTGGGAGACCATCCCCGGCATCGACACCGGCGAAGCACACGCGGCACTCGCCACCGAGGCGATCCGCCAGCTTGCCGGGAGCCGCTGGCTACCCAAGCGCCGCGGCATCACCATCGAGAGCATCAACGGCGAACCGGCGCGCCAGTCCCCGTTCGCCGCCGCCCTGCGTGCCGGCGGTGCCCTGGGCGAGGTGCGCGGGCTGCGCCTGGAGCCACCCGCCGGCCGCCGCTAACCCACCTTGCAGGGTGAAGGGCCAGGAAGGGCTTTTCACCACAGAGGGCACAGAGGACACGGAGAAGTTCGGGTCTCGGTTAACAGGAAGACGAGAAGGCTGGAAGGAGAGCTTCGGGGGTGTGGCCGATTGGGCGGCATCCCGCCGCAGGGCGGCATTCACATGCCCCCCAGCCAGTAGGAGCCTGCTCGCAGGCGAAGCCCCTGCCCACGGTGGTGCGACCCGGAAAGTGTCAGGTGGAGAGGGCCTGCCCCAGCGCGGCGAGGAAGGCGTCGTTTTCGTCGGGGCGGCCGACGGTGACGCGCAGGCAGTCGGCGAGCAGGGGATGCGCGCGGCCGACGTCCTTGATCAGGATGCCGGCGTCTCGCAGGGCCGCGAAGGTCGCATGCCCGTGTCCCTCGCGCACCCGGAACAGGATGAAATTCGCCTGGCTCGGGAACACGTATTCGATGCCGTCAATCGCCGCGAGTGCGTTCGACAGACGGCCACGTTCCTCGATGATCCCCCGCGCCTGGGCATCCAGTGCCTCGCGATGATCCAGGGCGAAGGCGACGGAGCGCTGGGTCAGGGTGTTGATGTTGTACGGCAGACGCAGCCGGTCCAGCGCGTCGATCCAGGCCGGGGTGCCGGCCAGATAGCCGAGCCGAGCGCCGGCCAGCCCCAGCTTGGAGACCGTTCGCATCACCATCAGGCCGTCATCCGCGCCGACCCGCGAGAGGAAGCTGTGGGCGGCGAACGGGGCATAGGCCTCATCGACCACGGTAACCCCCGAATTCGCGTCGACGACCGCCTCCACCGTCGCGGCGTCGTCCAGCGTCCCGGTGGGGTTGTTGGGGTAGGCTAGGAACACCACGGCCGGGTTGTGCTCGGCCATCGCCGCGCGCATCGCCGCGAGATCCAGGGTGAAGTCCGCGTTCAGGGGCACGCCAACGAACGGCACGCCCAGCGCCCGGGCCAGCACGCCGTACATCACGAAGGTCGGTTCGGGCGCCAGCACCGGTCGCCCGGATCCGGCGATCGCCGTGATCAGGATCTGGATCAGTTCGTCGGAACCGTTGCCGAACATCAGCCCGGCGGCATCGGGCACGCCGTGGGCGGCGCGTACCTGGGCGGCCAGGCCCAGCGCCTGCGCATCCGGGTAGCGGTTCAGTTGCGGGTCGCGCAGGGCCTCCAGCCAGGCGTCTTCCAGCGCGCCGGGCCAGGAATGCGGATTCTCCATCGCGTCCAGCTTGATCAGGCCGGTTGCGTCGGCCACCTGATAGGCCGGCTGCGCCAGCACCTCCGGGCGCATCAGGGCGTCCGGGGTTCGTGTCGAGCGTGCGGTCATCGACTGCGCAGTTCGGCGGATCGCGCGTGCGCGGTCAGGCCTTCGCCGTGCGCCAGCGCGGCGGCGGTCGTGCCGAGCTTCGCCGCGCCCGCGGCCGAGCAGTGGATGATGCTGGAGCGCTTCTGGAAGTCGTACACCCCCAGCGGCGAGGAGAAGCGCGCGGTACGCGAGGTCGGCAACACGTGGTTGGGCCCGGCGCAGTAGTCGCCCAGGGCCTCGGAGGTGTAGCGGCCCATGAAGATCGCGCCGGCGTGACGCAGGCCGGCGTCCAGCATCGCCTGCGGATCGGCCACGGACAGCTCCAGGTGTTCCGGGGCGATGCGGTTGGCAACGGCAACGGCCTCGGCCGAGTCGCGTACCTTCACCAGCGCCCCGCGCTTGTCGAGGCTGGTGCGGATGATCTCGGCGCGCGGCATCTCGGCCAGCAGGCGGTCCATGGCCTCCGCGACGCGGTCGAGGAAGGCCGCATCCCAGGACAGCAGGATGGACTGGGCCTGTTCGTCATGCTCGGCCTGCGAAAACAGGTCGGCCGCGATCCAGTCCGGGTCGGTCTCGCCGTCGCAGACCACCAGGATCTCCGACGGGCCGGCGATCATGTCGATGCCGACCGTGCCGAACACCTCGCGCTTGGCCGCGGCCACGAAGATGTTGCCGGGGCCGACGATCTTGTCCACCGCCGGGATGGTATCGGTGCCATAGGCCAGGGCCGCCACCGCCTGGGCGCCGCCCACGGTGAACACGCGGTCCACCCCGGCCACGGCGGCCGCGGCCAGCACCAGATCGTTCAGTTCGCCGCCCGGGGCGGGCACGACCATCACCAGCAGCTCGACGCCGGCGACCTTCGCCGGGACCGCGTTCATCAGCACGGAGGACGGGTAGGCCGCCTTGCCACCGGGCACATACAGGCCGACGGAATCCAGCGCGGTCACGCGCTGACCGAGGACCGTGCCGTCTTCGTCGGTGAAGTCCCAGTCCTGCATCTTCTGGTGTTCGGCGTACTGGCGGATGCGCGCGGCGGCGGTCTCCAATGCCGCGCGCTGCTCCGGCGGGATCGACTCCAGCGCGGCCTGCAGGCGCTCGTGCGGGATCTCCAGGTCCGCGACCGCAGGGCGATCGAGGCGATCGAATTTGGCGGTGTAGCGCAGCACGGCCGCGTCACCCTCGGCGCGCACGGCCCCCAGGATCTCGTCCACCGCATCGCGTACGCCGGTGTCGGCAACGGACTCCCAGGACAGCAGGTGCTCCAGGGCCTGGTCGAAATCGGGCTGCTGGGTATCGAGTCGGGCAATGGAGGGCATGGCGTATTCCTCGGTTCAGACGGGCACGGACGTCTTGTCAGGCAGGCACGGGCGTCTTGCGGCGGGCCCGCACGGCCTCGGCCAGCAGGCGCAGGGTGGCCTCGCTGTCGTCCCAGCCCATGCAGGCATCGGTAATGCTCTGGCCGTATTTCAGCGGCTTGCCGGGCAGGATGTCCTGGCGGCCGCCGGTCAGGTGGCTCTCCAGCATCACACCCATGATGCGTCGGTCACCGCCGGCGATCTGTTCGCCCAGCACCCGTGCCACCTCGACCTGCTGTTGCGGATCCTTGCGGCTGTTCGCGTGGCTGCAGTCGACCATCACCATCTCCGGCAGCTCGGCCATGCGCAGCTCCTTGCAGGCCTGTTCGATGCTCGCGGCATCGTAGTTCGGCTGCTTGCCGCCGCGCAGGATGATGTGACAGTCGTTGTTGCCGGTGGTGGAAAAGATCGCCGAGCGACCGGCCTTGGTCACCGACAGGAAGTGGTGCGGGCGCGAGGCGGAGCGGATCGCGTCGATCGCCACCCGCAGGCTGCCGTCGGTGGAGTTCTTGAAGCCCACCGGGCAGGACAGGCCGGAGGCCAGTTCGCGGTGCACCTGACTCTCGGTAGTGCGTGCGCCGATCGCGCCCCAGGCGACCAGGTCCGCGATGTACTGCGGGCTGATCAGGTCGAGGTATTCGGTAGCCGCCGGCATGCCCTTGACCGCCAGATCGCGCAGCAGCCCGCGCGCCACGCGCAGGCCCTTGTTGATGTGGAAGCTGCCGTCCAGGTCCGGGTCGTTGATCAGGCCCTTCCAGCCGACCGTGGTGCGCGGCTTCTCGAAATACACCCGCATCACGATGTGCAGGGCATCGGAGAGTTCCTCGCGCAGGGTCTTCAGGTGATCGGCATAGTCCAGCGCGGCATCCACGTCGTGGATCGAGCAGGGGCCGACGATCACCTGCAGGCGATCGTCCTCACCGTGCAGGATGCGATGGCAGGCCTGGCGTGCCTCGAACACGGTGTCGGCGGCCGCATCGGTGATCGGCAGCTCCTCGCGGACGGTGTCCGGGGCGGACACCTCCTGGATTTCGCGGATTCGGAGGTCGTCGGTATCGGCGGTCATGGTGTTCTCGGTTACGTCGTCGCGGGCGTGACGGCCTCCCGCAGGCCCTCGATGAGATTTTGAATGGTTCTATGTCGCATCTTCATGGCTGCCTGGTTCACGATCAACCGGGAACTGATAGGGGTAATCAGTTCCAGCGGCTCCAGGCCATTGGCCTTGAGGGTGTTCCCGGTATCGACCAGGTCCACGATGTAGTCGGCCAGACCGACCAGCGGCGCCAGTTCCATCGAGCCGTAGAGCTTGATGATCTCGACCTGACGGCCCTGCTGGGCGAAATAGTTCTGCGTGATGTTCACGAACTTGGTGGCGATGCGCAGGCGCTGCTGCGGGTCCGGCTGCTGGCCCGGGCGCCCGGCCAGCATCAGGCGACACTGGGCGATATGCAGGTCCAGCGGCTCGTACAGCCCCGCGGCCCCGTGCTCCATCAGGACGTCCTTGCCGGCCACGCCAATGGATGCCGCGCCGTGCTGCACATAGGTGGGCACGTCGGTCGCGCGCACCACCACGATCTTCACGTCCTCGCGGTTGGTGTCGAGGATCAGCTTGCGCGTCTTGTCCGGATCCTCCAGCAGTTCAATCCCGGCGCTGGCCAGCAGCGGCAGGGTGTCCTTGAGGATACGGCCCTTGGACAGGGCGATGGTCAGGGCGTTGGGATCCATCATGGGTCAGGCGTTCGTCCGGTTCCGTGTGAGTCGCGTATCAGACCGGCTCGCGACGGATGGTCGCGCCGATCTGGCTCAGTTTTTCCTCGATGCACTCGTAGCCGCGATCGATATGGTAGATGCGGTCCACCTCGGTCTCGCCCTCGGCCACCAGACCGGCGATGATCAGGCTGGCCGAGGCCCGCAGGTCGGTCGCCATCACCGGCGCGCCGACCAGCCGTTCCACACCCTCGACGATCGCGGTATTGCCCTCGATCGTGATGTGCGCGCCCATGCGCTGCAGCTCCAGCGCATGCATGAAGCGGTTCTCGAAGACCGTCTCCACCACCGAGCCGGTGCCCTCGGCAACCGTGTTCAGCACCATCATCTGGGCCTGCATGTCGGTCGGGAAGGCCGGGAACGGCGCGGTGCGCAGGTTCACCGCCTTCGGCCGGCGGCCTTCCATGTCCAGTTCGATCCAGTCGGGCCCGGTATCCACGCGGGCACCGGCCTCGACCAGCTTGGCCAGGACCGCGTCCAGCAGCTCCGGACGGGTGTTGCGGCAGCGCACGCGCCCGCGGGTCACGGCCGCCGCGACCAGGAACGTACCGGTCTCGATCCGGTCCGGCATCACGTCGTATTCGCAGCCGTGCAGGCGTTCCACACCCTGCACCCGGATGGTGTCGGTGCCGGCGCCCTGGATCTTCGCCCCCATCGCCGTCAGGCAGTCCGCCAGATCGATCACTTCCGGCTCGCGCGCGGCGTTCTCGATCAGAGTCTCGCCCTCGGCCAGGGTCGCGGCCATCAGCAGGTTTTCGGTCCCGGTCACGGTGACCTGGTCGAACACCACCCGCGCGCCCTTCAGGCGATCCGCGCGCGCATGGATGTAGCCGCCGTCGACATCAATCTCGGCGCCCAGGGCCTCGAGGCCACGCAGGTGCAGATTCACCGGCCGCGAGCCAATCGCACAGCCACCCGGGAGCGACACCTCGGCCTCGCCGAAGCGCGCCAGCAACGGCCCCAGCACCAGGATGGAGGCGCGCATGGTCTTCACCAGATCGTACGGTGCCACGCACTGAGTCAGCGTGGTGGGGTCGACCTCGATGCGCATGCGCTCGTTGACCGTCAGGCTTACGCCCATGCGCCCGAGCAGCTCCATGGTCGTGGTGACGTCCTGCAGGTGCGGGACGTTGCCAATGGTCATCGGCCCGTCCGCCAGCAGGGTGGCGGACAGGATCGGCAACACGGCGTTCTTGGCCCCGGAGATCCAGACCTGACCCTCGAGTCGGCCGCCTCCGGTGATGATCAGCTTGTCCATGGGGTGCCCGGATTCACCGCCGGACCGACCATGGCCCGGCGAAACGCGCCATGATAACGAATCCGCGCGGCACTCGCCCGTTCGCCCGGGTCAGGCCACGGATCGGGCCGCGGAGTCGGTAATGATCGCCTCCAGGTCATACAGCCCCAGCAGCGGCCGAAGCCCGTCCGGCAGGGGTTCGAAGACCAGCGTGCGGCCCTGCTCCCGCGCCCGGCGCCAGAGGATGACGAGGAAGGCCACGCCGGCGCTGTCGATGCGTCCGGCCCGGGACAGGTCCACCCGTGCATGCTCCGGCAGGTGCGCCATCAGCCCGCGCGCCCGGGCCTCCAGCCCGGAGACGGTGGCGAAGGTCAGCGGCCCGCTGACGACCAGGCCACCGTCATCGGCCCGGATCTGTGCATCGCTCACGGGTTGCCGGCCCCGTTGTCCTGGATGGCATCGCCCACCGCGTCCTCGACCAGGCTCTCGTCCCCGTCTTCCAGGCGTTCGATCAGGGCGTCCAGACCGTCGCGGTTGATCTCCTCGTTGAAGCGGGTGCGGAAGTTGCCCACGAAGCTGAGCCCCTCGGCCTCGACATCGAAGACCTTCCATTCGCCGTTCACCGGGCGCAGGCGGTAGTTCACCTGGATGTTCGACTGGCCGGAGCCCATCACCACCTCGGTGGCCACCACCGCCATGCGCTCGTCCTGGCGCGAGCGGCGCTCGATCACGCGCACATCCTTGTCCAGATGGTCGGCCAGCTGCACCCCGTAGGCCTGCAGCAGCGTGTTCTTGAAGGCCTCGGTAAACCGGCTTTGCTGCTCGCTGCTGGCATCCCGCCAGTGGCGCGCCAGGACCAGCCGGGCCATGCCGTTGACGTCCACGCCCGGCAGGATCTTGTCCTCGATGACACCGATCACGAAGTCCGGATCCTCCTGCGCACGCGACTCGTTGGCGCGCAGCTCCTCGTACACCGCGTCGATGGACTGCTGGATGATCTCGGCGGGATTGTCGGCCTGGGCCGGCGCCGCCAGCAGCAGGACCATCAGCCCCAGCGGCAGGCTCCACATATAGTCACGCAACCGTGTCATGTCTCTTGCTCCGGGTTTGGGCGAATCAGTCACTACCCATGTTGGTCATGAAACGACCAATGAGGTTCTCCAGCACCAGGGCCGACTGGGTAAACATCAGCTCGTCGCCGTCCTGCAGGGTTTCGTAGTCGCCGCCCGGCTCCAGGGCGATGTACTGCTCGCCCAGCAGCCCCGCGGTATGGATGGCCGCCTGCGTATCCATCGGCAGATAGTCGTGCTCCGAGCGGATGGCGAGGGTCACCTCGGCGCGGAAGCGCTCCGGATCGTAGCGGATATCCGCGACCCGGCCGATGCGCACACCCGAGACCGTGACCGGGGCCCGGGTCTTGAGCCCGCCGATGTTGTCGAAGTAGCCGGTCACCGTGTAGGTGTCGCGGTCGTGGTAGTCGGTCACGTTGCTGACCTGGACCGCCAGGTAGAACAGCGCCCCGATGCCCAGCAGTACGAAGACACCCACCGCCAGCTCGAAGAAACGTACTTTCATTATTGCACCTGCCTAGCAATACGTTGGTCAGCCCGCGCCGAACATCAGCCCGGTCAGGATGAAATCGAGGCCCAGCACCGCCAGCGACGCGACCACCACCGTTTGCGTGGTCGCGCGCGAGATGCCCTCGGAGGTCGGCTGCGCGTTGAAGCCCTGGAACACCGCGATCCAGGTCACCACGAAGCCGAACACGATGCTCTTGATCACGCCGGACAGCACATCCTCGTTCCAGTCGGTCACCGACTGCATCTGCGAGAAATAGGCGCCGCTGTCCACGCCCAGCAGCCCCACCCCGACGATATAGCCACCCATCACCCCTACGGCGCTGAAGATCGCGGCCAGCAGCGGCATGGAGAGGAACCCGGCGACAAAGCGCGGCGCGAAGATCCGGCGATAGGGATTCACCGCCATCATCTCCATCGCCGAGAGCTGCTCGGTCGTCTTCATCAGGCCCAGCTCCGCGGTCAGCGCCGAGCCGGCGCGGCCGGCGAACAGCAGCGCGGTGACCACCGGCCCCAGTTCGCGCACCAGCGACAGCGCCACCACCCCGCCCAGGGCCTCGGCCGCGCCGAAGTTCACCAGCGTGATGTAGCCCTGGTACCCGAGCACCATGCCGACGAACAGCCCCGACACGATGATGATCAGCAGCGAGCGCACGCCCACCGAATACACCTGGGCGAGTGTCAGGCCGAACCGACGGATGACGATATCGAGGCTCGCCAGCACCCGCATCAGGAAGACGAAGGCGCGACCGAACACCACCAGGGCGTTGATCGTGGTCCGGCCCAGCGAGGCAATCGCGTCAGTCATCGCGGCGCTCCCCCTGTCCCAGCAGGTCGTCGCGATAGGACGCGCCCGGATAGTGGAACGGCACCGGCCCGTCCGGGCGGCCCTGCAGGAACTGCGCGCTCCAGTCGGAGGCGCGCGCCTCCAGCTCGTCCGGCGGCCCGGCATCCACCACTCGGCCATTGGCGATCAGCACCACATGGTCGGAGATCGCCATGGCCTCCGCCACATCGTGCGAGACCAGCACGCTGGTGAGCCCCAGGCTCTCGTTGGTCTGGCGAATCAGGCTGACGATCTGGCCCATGGTGATCGGATCAAGCCCGGTGAACGGTTCGTCGTAGAGGATCAGGTCCGGGTCCAGCGCGATGGCCCGCGCCAGGGCGACGCGCCGGGCCATGCCCCCGGACAGCGAGGCCGGGTCCAGCTCGCGCGCCGCGCGCAGACCCACCGCCTCCAGCTTCAGCAGCACCAGTGCGTGCAGCACATCCTCCGGCAGATCGGTGTGCTCGCGCAGCGGGAAGGCGACGTTCTCGAATACGGAAAGGTCGGTCAGCAGCGCGCCGCTCTGGAACAGCATGCCCATGCGCTTGCGCAGGGCGTACAGGCGGCGGGTGGAGAGCTTCGCCACCTCCTGGCCATCCACCCAGATGCGCCCCGCGTCCGGGCGCAGCTGTCCGCCGATCAGGCGCAGCAGGGTCGTCTTGCCGCTGCCGCTGGGGCCCATCACGGTCGTCACCTGCCCGCGCGGGATACGCATCGACAGGTCGTCGAAGACCACCTTGCGCCCGCGCCGGAAACGCAGGTTCTCGATCACGATATGCGGACTGTCTGCCACTGCCGGGTCAGCCACGCGCGCTCCTCGCCATTAAGAACCCGGAAGTCTGGCCGCCGGCCGGTGGACCGTCAAACCCACGGGGAGATGCTCATCCCATTCCCAGTAGCTGGGCGATGGTCCGAAAGTCCGACAGACGGTCCGGGCGGGCCCGCAGGAAGACCGGAGTCTCGCCGCTTCCGCCGGCCGCACCCAGGGCCTCCACCAGCGCACGCCAGCCCGGCGCGCCCAGGCCCGGCTCGGGGGTGATCTGCCAGGCTCCACCCACGGTCGTCGATCCCGTCGGGGCCGGATAAAACAAAGCCGCCTCGGCGTGGGTGATCGTATGTGGCTCACCGGGTCCATAGACCATCAGTCGCGCCAGGCCGGCCGCCTCGAGCGCCTCCCGGATTGCCGAGACCTGCGCCGCCGTCATCGGCCCCGGCGCCACTGCCTGCAGACAGGGGCCCGCGGCCTCGGCAAGCGCGAGCGCCCGCGCGGCCCCCGACTCGGGCGTAACCTCCGCCGGCCACTCGAGCGTCAGCCGCAGCGCGGGGGCGACGGCCTCGCCCCAGTCGCCGAACGCGGGGGCCGAGGTCTCCAGCCACAGCGCGGCGGGCAGCAGCAGGCGGCTGTGATAGTGGGTGTAATACTCGAGTTGCCACTCGCGCGGCAGATCCTCCGGGAAGAAGCCTTCCCACCAGTCCTCGCCGGGGCCCGCGACTCCGGCGGCCTGCAGCGCCAGCGCTTCCTGATCGTTCGTCATGTCTCTCCTTCCGTGCCGTCACCGCCCGGCCATCACCACGTTGTAACCGTATCCTCGCGCAGTCTGCTTGTATCGCCCCCGTGCGCGCGGCACAGTTGCGCCATGCGCTTCGACCTGTTCCATGAACTCTCGGTGCCCGACTTCCTGCAGACCTCCGAATCGGAGGTGCTGGAGAACACCCTGCGCCTGTGGGAGCGGGCCGACCGTCTGGGCTTCGGCACCGCCTGGCTGGTGGAACACCACCTGATGCCGGAGTTCTCGCACTCCACCGCGCCGGACCTGGTCCTGGCCGCCGCCAGCCAGCGCACCGAGCACCTGCGCCTGGGGCTCGGCGTAGTGCCCCTGCCCTACCACCACCCGCTGCGGGTGGCCCAGCGGGTCGGCATGCTGGACCAGCTCTCCGGTGGTCGGCTGGACCTCGGCATCGGACGCGGCTTCTCGCCGCGCGAATATGCCACATTCGGGGCCGAGATGAGCGAGTCCCGCGCGCGGGTCGATGCCGGGCTGGACGCGCTGCGCCAGGCCTTCGCGACCGGCCGCATCACCCAGGACGGCCCGTTCCATCACCTGGACGACGTGCCCGTGATGCCGCGCCCGGTGCAGGCCCCGCACCCGCCGATCTGGACCGCCGCGGTCAGCCCGGAGTCCTTCACCTGGGCGGCCGAGCAGGGCATCGGGGCGCTGGCGGGCCCGTTCAAGCCCTGGCAGATGATCCGCGAGGACATCCGCCTGTACCACGAGGCCTGGGATGCCTCGCGCGCCGATATCGCCCATCCGCCGCGGGTCGGCATGACGCTTGGAGTCCTGTGCCTGCCGGACGGCAAACGCGCCCGGCGCGAGGCCAAGCCTGCGTTCGAGTGGTTCTATCGCCACATGTTCCAGCAGACCCTGCCGGTGCTGGAACGCCTGATCGAGGGCTACGACTACTACCGTTCGCTGGGCCGCTTCCGCCACCTGGTCAAGGCCGGGATCAACCTCAAGATCCTCGACATGCTGGGCATGACGCTGGTCGGCACGCCCGCCGAGTGTCGCGAGCGCATCGAGGGACTGCGCGAGGCGGGGGTCGACCAGGTCCTGCTCGCCTTCGGCGCCGGCGCCGTCCCGCAGGCCCTGGCCGAGGAGTCCATGGACTGCTTCGCGGAGGAGGTCATGCCCGCGTTCGCCGATCCCGCTCCAGCCGTCGCCCGCAGCGCGACCTGAGGGCCACACGGACCCATGCATATCGCCGTGACCGGCGCGGCCGGATGCGTGGGACAGGCCCTGCTGCCCGCCCTGGCGCGCGAGCCGGCGATCCTGCGCATCCTCGCGCTGGACCGGACCCCGCCGGCGCTCCCCCCGCCGGGAGGCGCCGCCGTCTGCGAGGCCCGTGTGGGCGACCTGACGCGGCTCCGGCCGGAGGATCTGGCCGGGGTCGACACCCTGGTGCACCTCGCCTTCCAGTTGATGGGGGGCCACGGCCGCCGGCACGACCGTGCCTGGGTCCGGCAGCAGAATGTCGCCCTCAGTGATCAGGTCTTTCGGACCGCCATCGCCGCCGGCGTGCGCCACCTCGTATTCCTGTCCAGCGCCGCGGTCTACGGCCCCTGGCCGGACAGCCCGCAGCCCCTGACCGAAGACCACCCGACCCGACCGCGCTTCCCCTATGCGGAGGACAAGGTGGCCGTGGAGCAGGCCCTGCGCGCCCTCGCCCGCGAACACCCTGAATGCCGCGTGACCATCCTGCGTCCGCCCGCGATCGTCGGGCCGCATGCGCACCCGCTGCTGCTGCAGATCGCCCGCGGACGTTTCTATCCCGCCGGGGGCGAGCAACCGGTGCAGATCCTGTGGGAGGACGATGCCGCGGCGGCGATCGCCCGCAGCGTGACCACCCGCACACAGGGCACCTTCAATCTGGGGGCCGAACCCGCCTGGTCACTGCGGGCCATGGCACGCCACCGGCGGCGCTGGGGGGTGCCGGTCCCCCTGGGGCTGATCCGCGCCCTGCACCCGCTGGCCTGGCGCCTGAGCGCCCGCGCGGGCGACCCCGGGTGGGTGCGCGGGCTGGACGGCCCGCTGGTGCTGGACTGCACCCGCGCCCGCGAGCAGCTCGGCTGGACCCCGCGGGTCAGCACCGCCGCGTGCCTGGAGCGCCTGCGCCACTGACACAGTGCCCCAATCCGCTACAATCGCGGCCTGACCGTTCGGGACCCGTCTGCCCCATGGCCCTACCCATCGCCGCCGTCATCGTCGGCCTGATCCTGCTGACCTGGAGTGCCGACCGCTTCGTGTTCGGCGCCTCCGCGTTTGCCCGCGGAGTCGGCGTGAGCCCGCTGGTCATCGGCCTGACCATTGTTGCCTTCGGCACTTCGGCCCCGGAGCTCGTGGTCTCGGTCCTCGCGAGCCTGCAGGGCAACCCGGGCGTGGCGGTAGGCAACGCGATCGGTTCGAACATCGCTAACATCGCACTGGTGCTGGGGGCCGCCGCGGTGGTCGCACCGCTGGCGATCGGCCGCGGCATGGTTCGCCGCGAACTGCCGATCCTGTTGCTGGTCAGCTTCGGCGTCCTGCTCCTGCTGGTCGGCGGCGAGCTGGGCCGGATGGAAGGCATCGCCCTGCTCGCGGGACTGACCGCATTCACCGCCTGGATGGCGTTGACCGCCCGCCGCGCGCAACAGGCCTCGGGCGAGGATACCCCCGAAGTCGTGCGCGGCATGGTGGAGACCATCCCGGACAGCGATCGCCTCGGTCCCGCGATTGCCTGGCTGGTGTTCGGGCTACTGCTCCTGCTGGCCAGCAGCCAGGCCCTGGTCTGGGGCGCGGTGGAAATCGCCGAACAACTGGGGGTCAGCGATCTGGTCATCGGCCTGACCATCGTCGCGATCGGCACCAGCCTGCCCGAGCTGGCCACATCGGTGGTCGCCGCCTTCCGCCGCGAGGCGGGGCTGGCGATCGGCAACGTGGTCGGCTCCAACCTGTTCAACCTGCTCGCGGTGCTGGCGGTTCCGGCCCTGATCGCGCCGCTGGCAATCGACGCCGACGTCCTGGCACGCGACTATCCCGTGATGCTGGCACTGACGGTGGCCCTGTTCCTGATCGCGCTGGGCCGCCGGGGGCAGATCCTGCGCTGGCAGGGCGCCCTTCTCCTCATCGCCTTCGCAAGCTACCTTGTCTATTTGGGAATTACGGCAACTGCATGAACTTCAACCCCGAAACCACCCGCAACCTGGCCCTGGCCGTCCTCAACGACGAGGCCGAGGCCGTGCACAACCTCGCCCGGCGCATCGACGACAGCTTCCTCGAGGCCTGCCGCTGCATCCTCGAGTGCAAGGGCCGCGTGATCGTCACCGGCATGGGCAAGTCCGGGCACATTGGCAGCAAGCTGGCCGCGACCCTGGCCTCCACCGGCACCCCCGCGTTCTTCGTGCACCCAGGCGAGGCCAGCCATGGTGATCTCGGAATGATCACCCGCGAGGATGTGGTCATCGCGCTGTCGAACTCCGGCGAGACCGACGAAATCCTCACCATCCTGCCGCTGATCCGGCGCCTGGGCGTGCCGCTGATCGCGATGACCGGCAACCCCGGCTCGCGCCTGGGCGCCGACGCCACCGTGCACCTCGATGTCAGTGTCGAGCGCGAGGCCTGCCCGCTGGGCCTGGCCCCCACCTCCAGCACCACCGCGGCGCTGGCGATGGGCGACGCCCTGGCGGTCGCGGTACTGGATGCACGCGGCTTCACCGCCAACGACTTCGCCCGCTCGCACCCCGGCGGCCGGCTGGGCCGGCGGCTGCTGGTGCATGTCGCCGACATCATGCACACCGGCGACGCGATCCCGCGCATCACGCCGGAGGCCCCGCTGAAGGACGCCCTGTTCGAGATCACCCGCAAGGGCCTCGGGCTGGTGATCGTGGCCGGCGCCGACGACCGCATCCAGGGCGTGTTCACCGATGGCGACCTGCGCCGCACCCTGGATGCCGGGCACAGCCTGGACGGCCTGACCATCGGCGAGGCGATGACCACCGGCGGCCACACCGCGCAGCCCGACTGGCTGGCGGTCACGGCACTCGAGACCATGGAGAGCCGGCGCATCAACGCCCTGCCGGTCACCGACACCGACCAGCGTCTGGTCGGCGTGATCAACATGCACGACCTGCTGCGCGCCGGGGTGGCCTGATGAACCTGGATGCCGCGACCCTGCGCACCCGCCAGCAAGCCGTACGCCTGCTGATTCTGGACGTGGACGGCGTGCTGACCGACGGCAGCCTGTTCCTGGGCGATGGCGGCGAGCAGTACAAGGCCTTCAACAGCCGCGACGGCCACGGGATCCGCCTGGCGCTGGACGGCGGCCTCGACATCGCCATCCTGACCGGGCGCACCTCCGGGGTGGTCGAACACCGCATGCGGGACCTGGGCGTGGAGCACCTGATCCAGGGCCGCCGCGACAAGGGCGAGGCCCTGCACGAGTTGCTGCAGCGCACCGGCCATGACCCGGCGGAAGCCGCCTTCATGGGCGACGACATCGTCGATCTGCCGGCCATGCAGCGGGTCGGGCTCGGGATCGCGGTCGGGGACGCCCACCCGCTGGTATGCCGCCACGCCCAGTGGGTCACCGAGGCCCACGGCGGGCGCGGCGCCGTGCGCGAGGCCTGCGAGGGGCTGCTGGCCGCGCAGGACCGGCTGGACGCCCTGCTCGAGACCTACCTGAACGGATGAGCCGGCGGAGACGCAACCGGTACGGTCTGGCGCCGCCGTTGGTCCTGTTCACGCTGGCGTGCGCAAGCCCCGCAACCGCCGAGGTCACCCCGCCCGAGGGCGAGGTGACCCTGCAGATCGACGGATTCACGCTGCACGCCACCGGCGACGACGGTGAGCGGACCCACCGGCTGCAGGGCACCCGACTGCGCGAATTCGGCCGCGACGGGCCGCAGTGGGTGGATGCCCCGGAACTCGACCTGTTCGCCGATGGCGGTATCGAATGGCGCTGGACCGCCCCGGCGGCCCTGCACCGCCCGGCTGACGAAACCCTGGACCTGGTCGGCCCCACCCACGGCGTACAACCAGCCCGCGGCGAACGCGTGCAGACGGTGATCGACTCGCGGGATGTACGCATCGCCACAGACACCATGGTCGCCACCTCGAAGGCCCTCTCCACCCTGAACCAGCCCGGGCTGTTCCAGCGCGGCACCGGCCTGCGCGTGGACTCGCGAGCGGATACCATAGAGCTGTTCCATGACGTGTACTCGCTCTACAGCGAGGCGAGCGAGGAGGACCCCGCGCATGACCCCGATCCCGAATAGCCGCCGCCTGCCGGGCCTGCTTGCGGCGGCCGGCCTCCTCTCCGCCCTGCTGGCGACGCCGGCCCTGGGCCAGCAGGGATCGGGACCCTCGCTGCCGGTGGAGATCACCGCCGACCGCGCGGAGATGGACGAACGCCAGGGCCTGGGCACCTACACCGGGGACGTGATCGTGATCCGCGGCGACATGACGCTGGAGGCCGACACGGTCTACGTGCGCACCCGGGATCGTCGCCCCTACGAGATGGAGGCCCACGGCGAGCCGGCCCGCCTGGAATCCCCCGACCCCGAGACCGGCGAGATGCGCATCGCCACCGCGCTGCGCATCGACTACCTGCTGAACGAGGACCGCATGATCCTCACCGACCAGGCCCATGTGATCACCACCCGCGAAGAGGCGCGCGGCAAGCGCATCACCTACGACCTGACCACCGACGTGATCGAGGCCGAACGCGGCGAGGGCGACAGCGAACGCGTACGCATCACCATCCAGCCACGCGACGACGAATGAACGCACCCGCCACCAGCCCGGCGCCGGCACCCGCCGAGGCCCGTGATCGCCTGATCGGGCGCGAACTGACCAAGCGCTACGGCCAGCGCACCGTGCTCGACCAGGTGGATGTCGACCTCGCACCCGGTGAAGTGGTCGGCCTGCTGGGTCCCAACGGCGCCGGCAAGACCACCTGCTTCTACAGCCTGGTTGGGCTGATCCGCCCTAACGCCGGGCGCATCACCCTGGGCGGGCACGACATCACCCGCGCGCCCATCCACGTGCGCGCCCGCGCCGGTCTCGGCTACCTGCCCCAGGAGGCCTCGATCTTTCGCCGCCTGAGCGTGTGGGACAACCTGCAGGCCGTGCTGGAGCTGCGCCCCGGACTGGACCGCCACGAACGCCGGCGTATCGGCGACGCCCTGATCGAGGAGTTTCAGCTCGAGACCGTGCGCCACAGCCCCGGGATCGCGCTGTCCGGCGGCGAACGTCGGCGCGCCGAGATTGCGCGGGCGCTGGCCGGTGACCCGCAATTCATCTGCCTGGACGAGCCCTTTGCCGGGGTGGACCCGATCTCGGTGGGCGATATCCAGGATGTAATTCGCCACCTTGCAGCGCGCGGCATCGGTGTTCTGATCTCCGATCACAACGTGCGCGAAACCCTCGGGATCTGCCACAGGGCCTATATTCTGAGCGAGGGGCGCCTGCTGGCCGCCGGGACACCCGACGAGCTACTGGCCGATCCCCAGGTGCGCCGGGTCTATCTCGGCGAGAATTTCCGCCTGTGATTCCGGCACGCGCACAACCCGCGCCGGTGCACAAACCACGAGGCAGCATTTAAGATTGCTCTTATGGTCACCCGCGACCCGCACAGCCAATGCTGAAACCCGGCCTGAATCTTCAGCTGGGTCAAACGCTCACCATGACCCCGCAACTGCAGCAGGCGATCCGCCTGTTGCAGTTGTCCACGCTCGAGCTGCAGGTGGAGATCCAGCAGGCGCTGGAGAGCAACCCCATGCTGGAACAGGTGGAAGACGAGGACGACATGGGCGGGGCCGAGCGCCTGGACGCGGAGGGCGAGGTGGTGGAAGGCGACCGCATGGAGGCCACTACCACCAGCGATGAGGTGATTCCCGAGGAGCTCACCACCGACAGCCGCTGGGACGACATCTACGAACCGCCGCCCGCCCCCAAGGGCGTGGATGACCGCGACCCGCTGGAAAACACCAGCGACGACGACGGCGAGGGCCTGCAGGACCACCTGCTGTGGCAGCTGCACCTGAGCCACCTGACTCCGCGCGACCAGCGCATCGGCGCGGCCCTGATCGACGCGATCAGCCCCGACGGCTATCTCGAAGGCGACCTCGAGGCCCTGGCCGAGACCATCAGCCGCGGCGAGGAAGAGCCCGTCGGCGTGGATGAGGTCGAGGCAGTCCTGCACTGGATCCAGCAGTGCGACCCCCTGGGCGTGGGCGCGCGCGATCTGCGCGAATGCCTGGAGATTCAGCTGCGCGAACTGGCCCCGGACGCCCCCGCCCGCGAGGCCGCCCGGGCGATCCTGGAACACGGCATGGACAGCCTGGGCAAGCGCGATTATAAAGCCCTGCAACGCCAGTCGGGTGTGCGCGACCCGGACGAACTGGCGCGCGCCCTGGACCTGATCCGCACCCTGAACCCGCGACCGGGCGCGCAGATCAGTGCCGCCACCTCCGAATACGTGGTGCCCGATGTCTACGTGCGCCACACCCCGGAGGGCTGGCGCGTGGAGCTGAACCCGGAGATCGCGCCACGCATCCGTATCAACGACCTCTACGCCGGCATGGTGCGCCAGGTATCGGATGCCCGCGACAGTGCCTTCATGCGCGACCAGCTGCAGGAGGCGCGCTGGTTCCTGAAGAGCCTGCACAGCCGCAACGACACCCTGCTCCGCGTTGCCGAGGCGATTGTCCATCGCCAGCAAGGCTTCCTGGAACATGGCGAGGTCGCGATGCAGCCATTGATCCTGCGCGATATCGCCGAGATCCTGGAGATGCACGAATCGACCATCTCCCGGGTGACCACCCAGAAATACATGCACACCCCGCGCGGGGTCTTCGAGTTCAAGTATTTCTTCTCCAGCCACGTCGGCACCAACGACGGTGGCGAGTGTTCCGCCACCGCCATCCGTGCCATGATTCGCGAATTGATCGACGACGAACCCGCGAACAAGCCGCTCAGCGATGCCCGGCTCGCCCAGATCCTGGCGGACCGGGGCATCAATGTGGCGCGTCGCACCGTGGCCAAGTACCGCGAGGCGATGCACATCCCTTCATCCAGCGAACGCCGGCAGATGGCCTCCATGCCCACCGGCCACAAGTAACCAAGGAGTCCCGACCATGCAGATCAACCTGACCGGCCACCATGTGGACCTCACCGACGCCCTGCGCGACTACGTCAACGAGAAGTTCGCGAAGCTGGAGCGCCACTTCGACAAGGTCATCGACGTGCACGTCGTGCTGACCCACGAGAAGACCCAGAACCAGTTCAACAAGGCCGAGGCGAATCTCCAGGTCAGCGGCAATCACATCCACGCCGAGGCCTCCCACGAGGACATGTACGCCGCCATCGACGCGCTGATCGACAAGGTCGACCGCCAGCTGATCAAGCACAAGGAAAAGGTCAAGGATCATCACCGGGCCGAGGGCGCCCAGCGCAACCGCGAGCAGGCCTCCTGACCCATGTCCATTGCCGAGCTGATCACCGCCGAGCGCATCCGCCTGGAGCCGGAATGCTCCAGTCAGAAGCGGGCCCTGGAGGCCCTGTCGGAACTCCTCGCCGGCGGCGGTGATGCCGGCGGACCGGGCAGCACCGCGATCTTCGAGGCCCTGTCCGCGCGCGAAAAGCTGGGCTCCACCGGCCTGGGCCATGGGGTTGCGATCCCCCATGGCCGCCTGGCCGATCTCGAGGCTCCGCGCGTGGCCGTCCTGCGCCTGGAGAGCGGCGTCGACTTTGACGCCATGGACCACGAGCCGGTCGACATCCTGATCGCCCTGCTGGTCCCGGAGGCCGCCACCAGCGATCACCTCGACCTGCTGGCCCAGCTGGCGCGCGGGCTTTCGCAACCGGACACCATTGCCGCCCTGCGCCGGGCCGGCGATGCCGCCAGCCTGGAACAGGAACTCGTCCGCCGCTTCCGCGAGGGCTGATCCCGTGCGCCCCGCACCCTGCCACGCCACCGATCCCCGCCGGCCCTGCTCATGAACGAGGCACTGGGCGAAGGCGGGATTGCCCGCGACATCAACGTGGAGAGCCTGATCCAGGCTATGGGCAACCGCCTGGATCTGCGCTTCGTGCATGGCGAGCACGCCGCCCCCGACCGCAAGCTGGTCGGCGAGGACGGGGATGACCTGCCTCTGGCCGGCCACCTCAACCTGATCCGACCCAACCGCATCCAGGTCATCGGGGACTTCGAGGCCCGCTACATCGCCGGCCTCAGCGACGACCAGCGCAACGACCTGATCCTGGAGATGGCCCGCACCGGCACCACCGCGGTGATCTTCGCCGAGGACACCTGCCCGTTCTCGGAGATGCCCCATGCCCCGCAGGAGGCGCTGCCGCTGATCCTGTGTTCCAGCACCAGCAGCCACGAGATCATCGCGCTGCTGCGCTACTTCCTGCAGCAGCGTCTGGCGCACTTCGAGGTGCGCCATGGCGTGTTCATGGAGATCCTCGGCATCGGTGTCCTGATCAGCGGGGCCTCCAGCGTCGGCAAGAGCGAGGTGGCGCTGGAGCTGATCTCGCGCGGGCACCGCCTGATCGCCGACGATGCCCCCGAATTTGCGCGTATTGCCCCCGACATCGTGCGCGGTCACTGCCCGGCCCTGCTCCAGGACCTGCTCGAGGTGCGCGGGCTGGGGGTCCTGAACATCCGCGCCATGTACGGCGACTCCGCGATCAAGGGCGGCAAGTACCTGCGGCTGATCATCGACCTGCGCGATCACGGCGAGCCCTCGCCGGTCCCCGACGACCGGCTGAACGGCCGCCGCGGCGAGATCGACATCCTTGGCCTGCGGATCCCGCTGATCAGCCTCCCGGTGGCGCCGGGTCGCAACATCGCGGTGATGATCGAGGCCGCCGTGCGCAACCACATGCTGCACATGCAGGGCTACATCGCCGGGGATGACCTGCGCGCCCGCCAGCGCCGGCAGATGAGCGGCGAGGCCGAGGAGCCGCCCTACCACCGGGCCGTGCCCGCCACGACCGTCCCTAACCCGGACCCGGAGGGCTGAGCCCGCCATGCGCCTGCTGATCGTCAGCGGTCTGTCCGGATCCGGCAAGACCGTGGCCCTGCACACCCTGGAGGACGCCGGCTACTTCTGCGTCGACAACCTCCCCCTGCCGCTGCTGCCGGACCTGATCCGCCAGGTGCGCCAGGGCCACTACGACACCGAGGGCGATCGCCATCTGGCGGTGGGCGTCGACGTGCGCAGCGGGCTGGAGGCCCTGAAGGGGTTTGCCAGCCTGCTGGCCGGGCTACGGGCGGAGGGCCTGCAGGTGGAGGTCCTGTTCCTGCAGGCCTCAAGCGACGTACTGCTGCGGCGCTACCACCTGACCCGGCGGCGTCACCCGCTGGCGCGCGATGGCGTGCCCCTGGTGGAGGCCATCGACCGCGAACGCGAGTGGCTGGGCCACGTCGCGGCGGAGGCCGACCTAACGGTGGACACCTCGCGGCTGTCGATGCACGACCTGGCCCGTACCCTGCGCGACCGCATGGGCGAGCGCGGAGAGCACGAGCTGTCCCTGCTGTTCCAGTCCTTCGGCTTCAAGCACGGCGCGCCGATGGACTCGGACTTCGTATTCGACGTGCGCTGCCTGCCCAACCCCTACTACGAACGCGAGCTGGCCGGCCTGACCGGCCGCGACCCGGCCGTATGCGAGTTCCTCGAGGGGCACGGGGAGGTCGCGGCCATGTTCGACAGCATCCAGGGCTTTCTCTCGCAGTGGCTCCCGCGGCTGCTGGAGGACCACCGCAGTTACGTGACGGTCTCGATCGGCTGCACCGGTGGCCGACACCGCTCGGTATACCTGGTCGAACGCCTTGCGGGGGCGTGGCGGGACCGGGAACATGTTACTGTTAGCATCCGTCACCGCGAGCTGGGCAAGCAGTAACCACGAAGCGCGGGGGCAGGCCCCTACGGAACCCGCAATTGGAGCAGATCCATGGGCGTTGGTCTCATTCTGATCACGCATCAAAACCTGGGCGACACCCTCTTGCAGACCGCACAAAGCATGCTTGGCGGCCTGCCCGATGACTGCGAGTCCATGGCGATGTCCCAGAACGACGACCCCGACGAGGTCCTGGCCCGCGCCCGCGAGCGCCTGACCACTCTGGACAGCGGCGCCGGGGTACTGATCCTGACCGACATGTTCGGTTCCACCCCCTCCAACGTCGCCAGCCGAGTGGCTCGCGGGGCCAACGCGCGCGTGATCGCCGGGATCAACCTGCCGATGCTGATCCGCGTCCTCAACTACCAGCATCTCCCGCTGACCGAGCTGGTCAACAAGGCCCTGTCCGGCGGGCATGACGGAATCCTTCTCTGCGACCAGGAGTGCAGCGATGCCGCAGCGCGTAGTCCCCATCGTTAACCGTCTGGGGATGCACGCGCGTGCTGCGGCCAAGTTTGTCAGCCTGGCCAGCCAGTACGCCGCCGATGTCACCGTCTCCCGCAACCAGCAGGAGGTCAACGGCAAGAGCATCATGGGGGTCATGATGCTGGCCGCGGCCCAGGGCAGCGAGATCACCATCGAGACCGAAGGCGAGGACGCCCCCGAGGCGCTGGACGCGCTGACCGAACTGGTGGCCGACCGTTTCGGCGAAGAGGCCTGACCCTCCACTGACGCCTGTGTGCCGCTGAACAGGCGGCTATCCCCCTTCTCCCGGCCCTAACCCGGCCCGGCACCGAGGTCGGACACCGCCGCCGCCAGCCCCTCGAACCCGCGCTGCGCGAGCTTGCGCTCGGCCAGGCGCACGGCCGCGTACAAGGCCTGCTCGGGGGGGGTGCCGGAGACCAGCGCATCGATCAGGCCGGCATTGAAGGCATCTCCCGCACCCACGCTGTCCACCACCTGCAGACCGGGCGGGGGTGCACAGTGGTGGATCGCGCCACGGGCAGCCAGCCAGGCCCCGGCGCTTCCGGCCGTCACGGTCAGGATGCGGTCGGGGAAGCGGCTCGCCATCTGCCGCAGCGCGTCCTCCGGTGTATCCGCCACGGTGGCGGCCCAGTCCCGCGAAAGCATCAGGACGTCGGCATACTCCAGGCAGGCCTCCAGGCCGGGACGGGGTTTCTCCAGCTCCAGCGATACGGGCTGGTCGAAGATACTTGCGCGCGCGGCTGCCAGGATCGCGACCAGGGCTTCGGGGTTACGGCCCTCGAAGTGCAGCCAGTCGTATTCCGACCAGGGCACGCCGGAGACATCCGCTTCCTCCAGTTCGGGGAGATCGCGGTGGTGGACGATGGTACGGCTGCCGGTGGCCCGGGAACGCAGGATATGCGAGGTCGGCGTCGCTCCGGGCCGCCGCACGCAGTGCTGTACGTCCAGCCCGCGCGCCTGCAACTGCTCGACCAGGGCATCCCCGCCCGCGCCCCGGGCAATCACCGCGGCCAGCCCCGGGCGGTGCCCGAACTGGGCCAGGATCGCCGCGGTATTGGTGGCGTTGCCGCCGGGCTGGGTCGTGCTGGCGAGCGCGCGGATCTCCGCGTCCTCGGCGGGAAATGCGGCGACGTCGAGGGTATGGTCGAGGGTCACAATGCCGGTGGCGAGGATGCGTGCCATGCGGGCTCCAGAGGTCCGGGGGCGCCATTCTGGCGGCTCGAGCCGACCACGTCATCTCCCGGCCCGCCCCGCATTCGTCATCGGGAAGCGCTCCTGCGACAATAAGCATTCCGTTTCTGGAGCTCCCCCAACGCGTATGGCCACGTTCCCCTCTCCCCAGTCCGCGGAAGCCGCGTTCTACGAAGCCTTTCAGGCGGGCGACCCGCAGGGCATGCGCGAGGTCTGGCACGACAGCGACGAGTGCGTCTGCATCCACCCCGGGGGCGAGCGTCTGCAGGGCACGGACGTGATCCTGGAGAGCTGGGACGACATTCTGCCCGGCATGCGCGGCGTCGTGGTCCACCGCACCCAGGTGACGGCGATCCCGGGCGATGACCTCGTCCTGCACGTCCTGCGGGAAAACCTCTACGTCCACGGCGAGCGCCGGGGCGTGATGCTGGCGACCAACGGCTACCGCCAGGTGGGCGACAGCTGGCGCATGGTGCTCCACCACGCCAGCCCGGACCCGGAACCGGCCCCGGAATGGCCGACCGGGGGCATGCACTGATGGAGACCGATGCCGACCGCTGCGTCGAGGCGTACTACACCGCGTTCCGCGCCGCCGACATCGAGCAGATGATGCGCCTGTGGGCCGAGCGGCCGGACATCGTCTGCATCCACCCGGGCAGCCCGCGCGCGCACCGTGGCGTGGCGGAGGTGATGGAAAGCTGGCTGCTGGTCTTCGCGCGCGAGCTGAACATCGGCATCGAGCCAAAGATCGTGGGACGCCACGAGAGCGGGGAGGTCCTCAGCCTGGTCATCGAGGAGGCGATCACCCGTCCGGGCGACGTGGCCCCGACCGGGACGATCCTGATCAGCCAGACCTGGCGACGGGTGGATTCGCGCTGGCGGCTCCTGTTCCACCACGCCTCGCACGGCCGCCGCTCGCCCCCCTCCCAGGGAGGCATGTTCGTCCCCGACGGCGGCGGCAACACCCGCCACTAGCCGCCTGCACCACGCAGGCCCACGCGGAATTCAAGGTCAAGGGCGGTTGCACCACAGGGGGCACGAAGAACACGAAGAAGGGCTGAATTCTTGGGCGGCCGGTACGGGGATGTCACGTCTGCCGGGGACCTTCACAACCACTGTGGTTCAAGGGTTCGAAAACCAAAGAATCGGGACGGTCTCGTATCTTTGTGGGCTAAGTGGCACACAAATCCTTTCCCTTCTCTGTGTCCTCCGTGACCGCTGTGGTCAAAACGCTTTTGACCTACTTCGTGTCTTCGTGAGCTTCGTGGTCAATTCGACCCAGCGTCGGAGCGGGGTTGGCAGAGGTCGGGGCGCTGCACCTGGAGGGCCGAGCACACGCCCTTGACGGCGTCGCGCACACGTCGACCCTTGCCCTCCAGTGTCAGACTGGCGATCTCCTGGTAGAGCGGATCACGGGCCTCGAACAGCTCCTGCAGCCGCGCCTTCGGATCCGCCGCCTCCGCGATCAGCGGGCGCTTGCGGTTGCGCCGAGTGCGGCGGAACTGCTCCTCCACCGGGACGCGCAGGTAGATCACGAACTGGTCGCGCAGCAGCTCGCGATTCTCCGGGCGTTCCACGATCCCGCCACCCGTGGCGATCACGGCCCCCTCCTGTTCCAGCAGGGACTCCAGCATCGCCGTCTCGCGCTTGCGAAACCCCGCCTCGCCCTCGAACTCGAAGATGGTCGGGATATCCACACCGGTACGCCGCTGGATCTCCTGATCGGTGTCGAAGAAGGGACGCCGCAGCAGCCCGGCCAGGCCGCGCCCGATTGTGCTCTTGCCGGCCCCCATAGGGCCTACCAGTACGATGTTCTGCATGGGGGCAAGGCTACTGGCTGGGTCCGACAAAGAAAAGCCGGGGACTGGCCCCGGCTTTTCGGATCAACTCCCGGTGCCTTCGGCAGCCGGGGTATCACGCGGACTCAGTCGAGTACGCGCGGGGTCACGAAGATCAGCAATTCGGCCTTGGTGTTCTCCGTGGAGCGGTTGCGGAACAGGTTGCCGAGGAACGGGATGTCCCCGAAGAAAGGCACCTTCTCCAGGTTGGTGCGGCTGTCGATCTCGTACACGCCGCCCAGCACCACGGTCTCGCCATTGCCGACAAAGACCTGGGTCTCCACCTCGCGCTTGTTGATCCCCGGCACGCCGAGGATAACGCGCTGGCTGGGCTCATCCTTCTTGACGTTGATGTCGAGGATCACGTTTCCGTTCGGTGTGATCTGCGGCGTCACCTCGGTGGAAAGCACCGCCTCGATGAACTGGGTGGACGTCGCCCCGGAGGCGGTCGCCTCCTGATAGGGGATCTCCTCACCCTGCTTGATCGTGGCGGTCTGGCCGTTGGCGGTGATGACACGCGGGCTGGAGATGATCTCGCCGCGACCCTCGACTTGCAGGGCCGACAGTTCGAGATCCAGCAAAATGCCGCTGCGCAGGATGCTGAGCCCGGCACTCCCGGCATTCCCGCCTGCAGGCAACGAACTGTTCAGGCGATCACCAATTGCAAGGCCGCCCATATTCCCGGGGCTGGTGCCAAGGGCACTGTCGGAGCCTTCCAGCGATCCGGACAGGCCCGCAGGCGTACGTCGATCGCTCCCCCGAGTCGCGCTAATGCCAAATCGAGCGCCCAGTTCGCGGTTGAAGGTGTCTTCCGCAATCACAATGCGGGTCTCGATCAGGACCTGCTGGACCGGGACGTCCAGCGTCGAGACCAGACGACGCACGTCCTCGATCCGGCTCTGAGTGTCCTGCACCAGCAGGGTATTGGTACGCGTATCGATGGTGATGCTGCCACGCTCGGACAGGAACTGGCCGCCATCACCACCCCGGATCAGCGAGGCAATCTGTTCCGCCTGGGCGAAGTTGATCTGCACGAACTCGGTGCGCAGGGGCTCCAGCTCCTGGCGGTCACGCTGTGTCTCCATCTCCTGGCGCTCGCGCGCGGCGATCTCCTGGCTGGGGGCGACGTACAGGACGTTGCCGTCCATGCGCTTGTCGAGGCCGCGGGCGCGCAGAATGATGTCCAGCGCCTGGTCCCAGGGGACGTTGTTCAACCGCAGCGTGATGTTGCCCCCCACGGTATCGCTGACCACGATGTTCAGATCGGTGAAGTCCGCCAGCAGCTGCAGGACGGAGCGCACCTCGATGTCCTGGAAATTCAGCGACAGGCGTTCACCCTCGAATTCCTCTTCCTCACGCGCACGGGCCTGGCGCTCCGCCTCGGAGATCGGGGCGACCTCGAGGACAAACTGGCGGTCGCTCTGGTAGGACAGGATCTCGTATTCCCCGCGCGCCTCGACCTCCATACGCACGCGGTCACGTTCCGCGACGGTGTCGATCATATGCACCGGGGTGGCAAAGTCGACGACGTCGAGGCGGCGCTCGAGGGCTTCGTCGATCATCGCGCGGGGGAAGGTCATCTCGATGCGCCCCGCCTGCTCACGGACGTTGATCTCGGCGCCGGAGCGCGAGAGATCGACCTCGACGCGACCCTCGCCCTCGCTGCCGCGACGGAAGTCGATTCCGGTAATCTCGACCGGGCGCGCACTGCGGGTGACCGGGGTCGGTTCACCCGCGCGGTCCACGACCTGCTGGGTTCGGGCATCCGCCTCGGAGACCCCGCGACCCAGGGTCAGGATCAGGTTATTGCCCTCCACCCGGGTCTGGTACTCGGAGGCCTGGGTCAGATTGAGGACCACGCGCGTGCGGTTGCCCGCCTCTACGGAGCTTGCGCGCAGGATGGGCCCCACGTTCAGGTCGGTCTCGCGCTGTGGCAACGAGTTGCCCACGTTGGGCAGATCCAGCGCAATACGCGGCGGCGAATCAATCGCGAAGGCACGGATGTCGGAAGGCGGCGCTTCGGAGAAGCGCAGGTTCACCTGCACCCGGTCCCCGCTCAGGCTGCCGGCCCGGATCTCTTCCAGTTCGGTGGCAGCCACCCCCTGGGACACCATGAACAGCAGGCCGGCCACGACCGTCCCTGCGAAAGCGCGCATGGAAGAACCCATGTTGAATCCCCTGTTGGTTATGCCGACCTTGCGGCGAATGCTCGTCATCATGTTCTTCTCCCCCAACCGCTATTCGGTCAGCGCTACCGAATTCTCGCGTTCCACATGTCCCCCGAAGGCATCCGGCACCACCTCGATCAACCGGATCTGGGTGGGCGTGATTTCGACGATTTCGCCGTGGTTCTGTCCCATGTAGTTGCCTTCCGTTACCCGCTGGACCCCGCGGTCCGGGGTTCGGACCAGGGCATAGCGAACGCCATGCTGCTCCAGCGACCCGACCATACGCAGGGAATCCAGCGGGAAGCCCTCGAGGAACTCGCGCGGGCGATCGGGATCGACCTCGGCATCACCCGGCTGCCCCTCGGCCGCCGCCAGCTCCGGCTGCGCGATTACCGACGAGTCAAACGGCGACCGCGTATGTCCGGGATAGAGGTACGGTTCGTGCGGGTCCAGGGTCGGGATCGGCTCGATCCCGCTCCCAGGGCGCTCCTTTACCTCGGCGATATAGCGCTCGAGGTCGCGGTTATCCTGGGTGCAGCCGGAAAGCAGGAAGCCACCCGCCAGCACCAGGGCCAACCCGGGCCACACCACCTGCATGGAAGAATGCTTCATCAGTTCTCCTCCAGGTAGCGGTAGGTACGGGCGACCGCATCCATCAGCAGGTCATTGTCGGAATCACCGGGACGGATATGCATGTTGTGCATGGTCACCACCCGAGGCAGGGCCGACACCCCGCTGACGAACTCGGCAAGGTCCTCGTATCCACCGCGGACCCGCAGCCGGATCGGGACCTCGGCGTAGAAGTCACGGCGGTTCTCGCCGCGGGGCTCGAACAGCTCGATTTCCAGCCCCGCCTGCAATCCGGTCTGCGAGATGTCCACCAGCAGACTGGGGATCTCCGCGCTGCTGGGCAGCAGCTCGAGCAGGGAGGCGAACATGCGCTCCATCTCCTCGAGCTGGTCCTCGTAGGCCTGAAGGTTGGCAGCGCGCTGCTGTTTGTCCTCGAACTCGTCGCGCAGCTGCAGCTCACGGCTCTCCGCGCGCTCGAGATCCGTGCGCTGATCACCGATGAACAGGTAGTAGGACAGACCGAGGATGGCCAGGACAATCACGACCAGGATCAGGCCCTTGACGCCCCAGGAGGCCTCCCCGATGTTGTTGAAGTCGATCTGGTTGAGTTCCTTGAGATCCATCAGGAATCCCCCTCTTCGGCATCCGGCCGGGTCTGCGTGGCATCCAGACGGAAGTCACGCACCTGGAGACGGCCCTCTTCCCGGGTCTCGATGATCTGCAGGTTAGAACTGCCCAGCCAGGGCGACGCGTCGATCCGGCGCATCAGCGCGGAGATCCGCGTGTTGGACTCGGAACGCCCGACCAGCCGGACATTCTCGCCCTCCTGACGAACCTCGCTGAGGAATGTGCCATCGGGCAGCGTCTCGACCAGCTGGTCAAACAGGTGGACCGCCTCGGGACGGCGGGCCTGCAGGGTCTGGATCACTTCCATGCGGGCGATAAGCGCCTCGCGCTGCTCGTCCAGATCTCGGATCCGGGCAATCTGGCGGTCCAGCTCGCGGATCTCGCTCTCCAGCATCTGGTTGCGCGACTGCTGATGGTCAATCAGCGCGCCCATGAAGCTGTAGCCGGCGAAGGCCAGCAGGACGCCGACCACGGCGGCGCCGCCGGCCGCACCGAAGAACTGCTTGCGCCGTTGCTCGCGGGCCTTCTCGCGCCAGGGAAGGAGGTTGATGTAGATCATGACGCATACCCCCGCATGGCCAGGCCACAAGCGGTCATCAGCGCCGGGGCATCATTGGCGAAGCGTTCCTGGTTGACCCGCTTGGCCAGCGCCATGCCGCGGAACGGATTGGCGATGGAGACCGGCGTGCCGGCAGCCTCCTCCAGCAGTTCGTCCACACCCGGGATGGCCGCACACCCGCCGCCCAGGAGGATGTGGTCGATGGTGTCCTGCGGGCGCGTGACGTAGAAGTACTGCAGCAGCCGCTGGATCTGGTCGACCATGGTCTGCTTGAAGGGCTCGAGGATGGAGCTGCCGTAGTCGGCCGGCAGGTCACCGCTCATCTTGGCGGACCCGGCTTCCTGATAGTTCATGCTGTAGCGGCGCATAATCTCCTCGGTAAGCATGCGACCGCCGAAATTCTGCTCGCGGGTGTAGACCACGCCCTCGTCCTGGCTGACGACGTACACCGCGGTGACCGAGGAGCCGACGTCCACCACCGCCACGATAGGCTTGCTTTCGCGATCGGGGATCTGCTCCATCAGGCGCACGGCGGTGTGCTCGATCGCGTAGGCCTCGACGTCCACCAGCTCGGGGGTCAGCTTGGCGGCATCGGCAATGGCCACGCGCGAATCGACGTTCTCGCGGCGCGAGGCCACCACGAGGACATCCACCATCTGCGGGTTCTTCTCGTTCTTGCCCAGGACCTGGAAGTCCAGGTTGACCTCTTCGAGGGTGTAGGGGATGTACTGATCGGCCTCCACGAAGACCTGGCCTTCGAGTTCCGCATCGCCCAGCGCGGCCGACATTTGAATGGTCTTGGTGATGACAGCGGAAGAGGGGACGGCCATCGCACAATGCTTGAGTCGAGTCCCGGACCGCTTGACCGCCCGGGCCAGGGCATTGCCCACGGCCTCGGTGTCCTGACAGACCTTGTCGACCATCACCCCGTCCGGCAACGGCTCGACCGCGAAGGCCTCGACCCGGTACCCCTTACCCTGTCGCGCCAGCTCCAGCACCTTGACGGCTGCCGAGCTGATGTCCACGCCCAGGACCCCATGTTTGGATTTTCCGAGACTCAGCACACATCCCCCTGTATACCCCAACGAAAGTAACTGGTAGCGTTACAATCACGTATGCTAGCTCGTTCACAATATACACCGCGGCTTCGAGGTTGCAAGTCGCATTGAATGCGACTTCTCACCTTGGCCTCACTTTTTTTGCTGTCATGAATCCGGTCTTGAAGATTATTTCGGCGCTGCTGGCCCTGATTCTGGCAGCCGGTATCGGCCTGTCCGTCGCCCTGGCGGCCCTGTACATCTACTATGCGCCCACCCTCCCCGAGGCGGACGCCGTGCGGGACGTACGCCTGCAGACACCCCTGCAGGTACGCAGTGCGGATGGACGCCTGATGGGCGAGTTCGCGGAAGAACGGCGCATCCCGGTGCCGATCGACGCCATCCCGCAGCAGGTTCGCGACGCCTTTATCGCGGCCGAGGACGAGCGCTTCTACGATCATCCCGGCGTGGACGTGATGGGCCTGGCCCGGGCCGCGCTGAACCTCGTCTCCACCGGCGGCCAGCGCACCCAGGGCGGCAGCACGATCACCATGCAGCTGGCGCGCAACATCTTTCTTACGCGCGACCGTACGTATGAACGCAAGCTCCGCGAGATCTTCCTGGCGATCCGTCTGGAACAGGAAATGTCCAAGGACGAGATCCTCGAGCTGTATCTGAACAAGATCTACCTGGGCCAGCGGGCCTACGGTATCGAGGCCGCCTCGCGGGTCTACTTCGGCCGGTCGCTGGAGGATCTGGAACTGGACGAGATCGCCACCCTCGCGGCCCTGCCCAAGGCCCCCTCCACGACCAACCCGGTCGCCAGCCCCGAACGCGCCGAGATCCGCCGCAACTATGTGCTGCGACGGATGCTGGAGACCGGCGCCATCGACGAGGCCGCCTTCGAAACGGCGGTGTCGCGCCCGGTCCTGTCGGAACGCCACACCGCCGCGACCGAAATCGACGCCCACTGGGTCGCGGAGATGGCACGCCAGATGGTTGTGAACCTGTGGGGTGACGAGGCCTATCGCCGCGGGCTCCAGGTGCACACCACGATTGATTCCCGCCAGCAGGAAGCGGCCAATCAGGCCCTGCGGGAAGGATTGCTGGAATATGACGAACGTCACGGTTTTCGCGGTCCGGAGATGCGCATTCCGGAGGCCACACTGGACGATTCCGATGCCCGCGAACGGGCACTGAAGGCCATCGGCATCCACGGACGCCTGCTTTTTCCCGCAGTGGTGCTGGGCCTGGACGAGGACGGGACCCTGCGGGTCGACGGTGGCCGCATCGGCGAGCAGACAATCCTGCCGGAGGACCGCGAATGGGCCGGATCGCCCGATTTCGCCCGCGGCGACGTCATCCGCATCCGCCCCTACACCGACGGGCGCTGGCGCCTGGCGCAGAAGCCGGAGGTTACCGGGGCCGTGATCGCGCAGGCCCCGGAGGACGGTGCCATCACAGCCCTGGCCGGCGGGTTCGATTTCTTCGAGAACCGCTACGACCGGACGACCCAGGCCCAGCGCCAGCCCGGCTCGGCCTTCAAGCCACTGGTGTACGCCCTCGCCCTGCGCGAGGGCTACCGCCCCGAAGGGACCGTCATCGACGCCCCGATGGTCTTCAACGACCCGGCGCTCGGGGCGGAATGGCGGCCCCAGAACTACACCCGGCGTTTCCATGGCGAGACTACCCTGCGCGAGGCACTGGCCAACTCCCGCAACCTCGCGTCCATCCGGCTGCTGGACCGCCTGGGTACCGGGAACGTCCACCTGGAACTGACCCGCTTCGGCCTGGACCTGGAAACCCAGCCAAACAACCTGTCCATGGTCCTGGGCACGGGGACCCTGACCCCGCTGCAGCTCAACAACGCCTATGGGGTATTCGCCAGCGGCGGCCGCCTGAACAGCCCCTGGATCATCACCCGCATCGAGACCGTGGATGGCGAGGTGCTCTACGAGGCCCCCACCGAACGCGCCTGCCCGGCCCCCTGCTCCAGCCCCAAGGGGCAGGACCTGCCGCTGGTCGCGAGCAGCGGGCCCCTGCAGTACACCGACCCCACTCCGGTCCTGCAGCCCGGGGTCGCCTGGCAGATGGGCGAGATGCTGCGCGGCGTCATCACCTCGGGCACGGGCCGGCGCGCCCTGGAGCTCGGGCGCTCCGACCTGGCCGGCAAGACCGGCACCACCAACGATTACCGCGACGCATGGTTCGCCGGGTTCAACGCGGACCTGGTCGCGACCGCCTGGATCGGGTTTGACGACAATCGCGAACTGGGCCGGCGCGAGAGCGGCGGACGTGCGGCACTGCCGATCTGGACGCGCTTCATGGGGAGCGTTCTGGCGGATGAGCCGGAACGCCCGATGGAGCGCCCCGACGACCTCGTGCGCGTCGCCATCCTGCCGAATGGCCAGCGCGCGCCCAGTGACGACACGCCGGGCGCGCGCAACCAGTGGCTACTGCCCCATCAGATCCCGGAGCGCGGCCACGTGATCCCGGGGAGCAACGGAGACGGCGACAGCGGCAGTCAGCAACCCGAACTGGTGTTTTGATGGGCACCCCTTCGCGTATCCGCCAGGAACTGGCGCAGGAGGCCGCGCGCATCATGCTGGACGACGGCATCCGCGACTTTGCGCTCGCCAAGCGCAAGGCCGCCGAGCACCTGGGAGTAGACTACCGTCACGAGATGCCCGGCAATCTGGAGATCCAGGATGCCGCCATCGAGCGCAGCCGGCTGTTCGCCAGCCCGGCCAGCCGCGCTGCCTATCGGGAACGACTGGCGGCGGCCCTGATCGTGATGGAGCGCCTGCGCCATCTCGAGCCGCGCCTGGTCGGCCCCCTGCTCCAGGGCCTGGTCGAATCCCAGCCCCTGCTCAATCTGCATGGTTTTGCCGAGACCGTGGAGGAGGTGATCCTGGAACTGGGTGAACGGGGTATCCAGTGCGAGACCGGGGAACGCCGCTATCGCAGCCGTCAGGGCCGCGAGCAGCGCATTCCCTTCCTCGCCTTTCGCGGTCCCGACGACACCGACGTGGAACTGACGGTCTTCCCGCTGGACGGGTTGCGCCAGTCGCCCCCCTCCCCGGTGGACGGGCGACCGATGCCCCGGGCCACGCGCGCGGAGGTAGAAAGGCTGCTAGCAGAGGCCGACGCCGAAGAAGCGCCGGCACCGGCGGACTGAGCGGGGCCTCAAGAGCAGGCGCCGCCAGCGCAAAGCGCAGTTCGTGGAATGTCCCGGCCCGTCCGGGCCGCCGCGAGCCGGATGCCGCTATCGGCCGTAGTTCGTGACCGTATCCACCATCGCGGCAACGCGCTCGGGGTCGATCCCCGGGTGGACGCCATGACCCAGGTTGAAGACGTGGCCGGTATCGCGATCGAAGCCGTCCAGCACCCGCCGCGTCTCCTCGCGCACCACGGCCTCCGGCGCGTAGAGCACCGACGGGTCGAGATTGCCCTGCAACGCGACGCGGTCGCCGACCCGCCGGCTGGCCTCGCCGATCTCGATGGTCCAGTCCAGGCCCAGGGCATCCGCCCCGGTATCGGCCATCGTCTCCAGCCAGGCACCGCCGCCCTTGGTGAACAGCGTCACCGGCACACGGCGACCGTCGTTCTCTCGGATCAGGCCATCGACGATGCGCTGCATGTAGGCCAGCGAAAACTCGCGATAGGCGCGCGGGGTCAGGGAACCGCCCCAGGTGTCGAAGATCATCACCGACTGGGCGCCGGCGCGGATCTGCGCGTTGAGGTAGTCGGTGACCGCAGTGGCCACCTTCTGCAGCAGGGCGTGCATCGCCTGCGGCTCGCCGTACATCAGACGCTTGGTCTCGGCGAAGTCGCGCGAGCCCTGGCCCTCGACCATATAGGTCGCCAGGGTCCACGGGCTGCCGGCGAAGCCGATCAGCGGCACCTGCCCGTCCAGCTCGCGGCGGATCAGGCGCACCGCATCCATCACGTAGCGCAGTTCCTGCTCCGGATCGGGCACCGGGAGGTTCTCGATCGCCTCCAGCGTGCGGACCGGCTCGCGGAATCGCGGGCCCTCGCCGGTCTCGAAGTACAGCCCCAGCCCCATCGCATCCGGAATGGTCAGGATGTCGGAGAACAGGATCGCGGCGTCCAGCGGGAACCGGCGCAGCGGCTGCATGGTGACTTCGCAGGCCAGCTCCGGGTTCTGGCAAAGGCTCATGAAGCTGCCGGCCTGCGCACGGGTCTCGCGGTATTCCGGCAGATAGCGACCGGCCTGGCGCATGATCCAGATCGGCGGACGGTCCACCGGCTCGCGCAACTGGGCCCGCAGGAGACGATCGTTTTTCAGGCTATTGGACATCGAAAGGCTCAGACGCCGAGGTATTCGAGGATGCCTTCGGCGGCCTCGCGGCCCTCGAAGACGGCGGTGACCACCAGGTCGGAGCCGCGCACCATGTCGCCGCCGGCAAACACCTTCGGGTTGCCGGTCTGGAAGGCATGCTCGCCCGCGGTCTGCACGCGCCCGCCCTCGTCGATACCGATCTTGTAGTCGGCAAACCAGTCGGAGGGCGACGGACGAAAGCCGAAGGCGATCAGCACCCGGTCGGCCGGGATCACGTGCTCGGAGCCGGGGACCGGTTCGGGACGGCGGCGGCCGCGTTCGTCCGGGGCACCCATCTGGGTGCGCACGACCTTTACGCCCTCCACCTTGCCGTCGCCGACGATCTCCACCGGCTGCACGTTGAATTCGAAGTGCACGCCCTCTTCGCGCGCATGCACCACTTCCTTGCGCGAGCCGGGCATGTTCTCTTCGTCGCGCCGGTAGGCGCAGGTCACCGAGGCGGCGCCCTGGCGAATCGAGGTGCGGTTGCAGTCCATCGCGGTATCGCCGCCGCCCAGCACGACCACGCGCTGCCCGGCCATGTCGATGAACTCGCCGCCCTCTTCCTGCGGCCAGTTCATCACCTGGCGGATGTTGGAGATCAGGAACGGCAGGGCCGGATACACGCCCGGCAGGTCCTCGCCAGGAAAGCCGCCCTGCATCGCCGTGTAGGTGCCCATGCCGAGGAACACGGCATCGTATTCCTCCAGCAGGGCGTCCATCGCGATGTCGCGGCCGATCTCGGTATTCAGCCGGAACTCGACCCCCATGCCCTCGAGGATCTCGCGGCGGGTGCGGATGACGTGCTTTTCCAGCTTGAACGGCGGGATGCCGAAGGTCAGCAGGCCACCGATTTCCGGATAGCGATCGAACACCACCGCCTGCACGCCGTTACGGGCCAGGATATCGGCGCAGCCCAGCCCCGCGGGGCCGGCGCCAATCACCGCGACCCGCTTGCCGGTCGCGGTGACGTCGGAGAGATCCGGGCGCCAGCCGGCCTTCAATGCCTCGTCTGTGATGTACTTCTCGACCGAGCCGATAGTGACCGCGCCGAAGCCGTCATTCAGGGTGCAGGCGCCCTCGCAAAGACGGTCCTGCGGGCACACGCGGCCGCAGACCTCGGGCAGGGAGTTGGTCTTGTGCGAGAGCTCGGCCGCGGCAAACAGGTTGCCCTCTTCCACCAGTTTCAGCCAGTTCGGGATGAAGTTGTGGACCGGGCATTTCCATTCGCAATAGGGATTGCCGCAAGCCAGACAGCGGCCCGCCTGCTGCCCCGCGGTCGCCGGGTCGAACTGACCAATGATCTCGCCGAACTCGTGGATACGAATCTCGGCAGGGGTCTTCTGAGGGTCCTGGCGCGGCAGGTCCAGGAACTGCATCGGATTGGAAGCCATGGATCACTCGCTCCGACGGGAACCGGCGGCATGACGCCACGGGGTTCAACCGTTCATGCGTTCAGGAATGGTTCGTTTCGCTCAAACGAGCGTAACGGTCAAGAATGCCCCAGTGCGGACCGGACCTTCTGGCTCACCACACCCATGTCGGCACGACCGAAGACCCGGGGCTTGAGTACGCCCATCACCTTGCCCATGTCGCCGGGGGCCGCGGCGCCGGTCTCGGCGATCGCCTCCTGCACCAGCTGATCGAGGGCCGCCGCATCCAGCGGCTCCGGCATGTATTCCTCGATGATGGCGATCTCCGCGGCCTCGCGCGCGGCGAGATCCTCGCGACCACCCTTCTGGTACTGATCGATGGAGTCGCGCCGCTGCTTGAGCATGCGATTGAGGATTGCCAGAACGGTGTCGTCGTCGGCCTCGCGCCGCTCGTCGACCTCGAACTGCGACACCTCGGCCTGAATCATGCGCAATGCCGCCAGGCGGTCCTTCTCCCGGGCCCGCATGGCCTGCTTCACGTCATCCTGCAACCGGGCCTTGAGCGACATGGTCGGGTCCTCGGGTCCGGGCAGCTACCCGGACAGGGGTTCAGTACAGGCGCACCCGGCGGGTCATGTCGCGGGAGTTCTTCTTCAACTGGCGCTTCACCGCGGCCGCGGCCTTGCGCTTGCGTTCGGTGGTCGGCTTTTCGTAGTACTCGCGGCGGCGGACTTCCGCGACCACGCCGGCCTTCTCGCAGGTGCGCTTGAAACGGCGCAGGGCGACCTCGAAGGGCTCATTCTCACGAACTCGTACGTGCGGCATACAATCTCCGAAACGGATGCTGGATCTTTTCGATCAAAAACAACAAAACCGGCCGCCAACACTCCGGGCGACCATGCAGAACTCCCTATGGTAATCCAACCCGCACCAATTGCAAAAGTCCGTGAAGCGATCCGCAGCACGGCACATGCCCGGCTTACGCCATCATCGGCCCGCACGCTATGATGGCGCACATGGAAAGCCTCAATGTCGAACTGGGCGAGCGCGCCTACCCGATCCACATCGGGCCGGGCATGCTGGCCGCCCCGGAACACCTGCGCCCGGCGCTGGCGGGCCGGCGCGTCGCGGTGGTGACCAACACCACCGTGGCCCCCCTGTACGGCGACGCCCTGCGACGCAGCCTCGCGGCCTGCGACCTTGACGGCGAGCCGTTGTGGATCGAACTGCCCGACGGCGAACAGCACAAGACGCTGGCCACGGTGGAAAGCATCCTGACCCGGCTGCTGGAGGCTCGCCTGGACCGGGGCAGCCGGATTGTCGCCCTCGGCGGCGGCGTGGTCGGCGACATCGCCGGGTTTGCCGCCGCCATCTATCAGCGCGGCATCGACTTTGTGCAGGTGCCGACCACCCTGCTCGCCCAGGTCGATTCCTCCGTGGGCGGCAAGACCGGGGTCAACCACCCGCTGGGCAAGAACATGATCGGCGCCTTCCACCAGCCGCGCGCGGTCGTGATCGACACCGACACCCTGAAGACCCTGCCCCGGCGCGAGCTGCAGGCCGGCCTGGCCGAGGTCATCAAGTACGGCCTGATCCGCGACGCCGACTTCTTCGCCTGGCTGGAGGAGCACATCGACGCCCTCGGCGCGCTGGATCCGGAGGCGCTGGCCCACGCCATTCGCCGTTCCTGCGCCTGCAAGGCCGAGATCGTCGCCGCCGACGAGCGCGAGGGCGGCATCCGCGCCCTGCTGAACCTGGGCCATACCTTCGGCCACGCGATCGAGGCCGGCATGGGCTATGGCGCCTGGCTGCACGGGGAGGCCGTCGGCACCGGCATGGCCATGGCCGCACGCATGTCGGAGCGCATGGGCTGGCTGGACCGCGCCGGCCGCGAACGCGCGGAGGCCCTGATCCGACGCGCCGGCCTGGCCCTGGAGCCCCCGGCCGAGGTCACCCCGGAGCGCTTCCGCGAATTGATGGCCATCGACAAGAAGGTCGCCAGTGGCCGCCTGCGGCTGGTCCTGCTGCGCGGCATTGGCGAGGCCGTGCTGACCGACGCATTCGATCCGGCGGCCCTGGACCATACCCTGCGCGAGCATGCCCGTGTCGCCTGAGGCCATGACCACGCCCGGCAGCCTCACACCGGGACTGGCACCCTGGGCCTGCGATCCCGCGCACTCGCGCGGGCGCGCCCAGGCGGAGCCCGCCCCCCGCCACCGCAGCGACTTCCAGCGCGATCGCGATCGCATCGTGCACTCCAGCGCCTTTCGCCGCCTGGAGTACAAGACCCAGGTCTTCATCAGCCACGAGGGCGACCTGTTCCGCAACCGTCTGACCCACTCGCTGGAGGTCGCGCAGATCGGGCGCTCGATCGCGCGCGCCCTGCAACTCAACGAGGACCTGGTCGAAGCCATCGCCCTGGCGCATGACCTCGGCCACACGCCCTTCGGGCACGCCGGGCAGCACGCCCTGAATGCCTGCATGCGCGAGCACGGCGGCTTCGAGCACAACCTGCAGTCCCTGCGCATCGTCGATCTGCTGGAGCGCCACTACGCCGAGTTCGACGGCCTCAACCTGACCTTCGAGACGCGCGAGGGCATCCTCAAGCACTGCTCGCCCGAAAAGGCCCGCCAGCTGGGCGAGGTCGGGGTGCGCTTCCTGCAGAAGGAACAGCCGAGCCTGGAGGCCCAGCTCGCCAACGTGGCCGACGAGATCGCCTACAACAATCACGACGTCGACGACGGCCTTCGCTCGGGTCTGCTCACCATGGACCGCCTCGCCGAGGTCACCCTGTTCCGCGACTGCCGCGAGAAGGTCCAGGCCCGCTATCCGGATCTGGATCCACGGCGAACCCAGCACGAGACCGTGCGCCGCATGATCGACACCCTGGTCAGCGACCTGATCGGGAGCAGCCAGGCGGCCATCGACCGCCACCGCCCGCAGTCCGCCGATGACGTCCGCCGCGCCGGGGAGGCCCTGATCCGCTTCAGCCCGGAGGTGGCCGAGCAGGCGCGTGAACTCAAGGGCTTCCTGCGCGAGAACCTCTACCATCACCATCAGGTCCACGGGGTCATGCACAAGGCACGTCAACTGATCCACGATCTGTTCGCCGCGTTCGAGTCCGAGCCCCGCCTGATGCCCGAGAACTACCAGCGCCACGCGGACGCAATCGCCGCGCATGATCCGCACGCCCTGCAACGCGCCATCGCCGACTACATCGCCGGCATGACCGACCGCCACGCCATCCGCGAACACCACCGCCTGTTCGACCTGGGCACGCTGACCTGAGACCGAATCCGATGGCGCTTTCCGAACAATGCCTGGAACAACTCGGCCTGCACGCGCCGCCGTTTGACGACGCCCCCGACGAGACCTTCATCTACAGCGATCCGCTGCTGGACGGCCAGCTGGAATCGGCACGGGCTGCCCTTAACGGCCCCGGGGCGGTCGTCCTGATGACCGGGGAGAACGGCTCCGGACGCAGCCTGCAGCTGATGCGGCTGCTGGCCATGCTGCCCGACCCGTTCGAGCTGATTGCCTTCCGCGCGCGGATCAATACCCAGTTCGAATCGGTGGACAACACCATTCGCAACTACCTGCGCTCGCAGAACGCGGACGACCCCGACCGCCCCCTGACCGAACTGCTGGCCGACCGCGTCGACGACGGCGTCGACCCGGTCATTGCCATGGACGACGCCCACCTGGTGGGCACCGACATCGTCAACAATCTGATGCGCATGCGCAGCGAGGTCCTCGCCAAGCACGGCCGCGCCCCGCGCATCATCCTGGTGGGGTCCGGCGGCCTGCTGCGCCGCCGCCTGTACCTGCCCGACCCCTCCGACGAGGATCAGGTCACCCGGGTCAGCCTGCGCGCCTTCAACCTGGAACAGACCGCGGCCTACCTGCGCCACCGCCTGCAGGCGGCGGGCCTGACCGACCCCGACCGCCTGCTGGACGCGGACGCCATTGCCCACCTGCAGACCACCAGCCAGGGCCTGCCGGGCAACCTCAACCGCGAGGCCAACAGCTTCCTCGAACGCCAGTGCCGCAGCGAGCGCCGGGCCAGCGCCGCGGCGACCACCGGCAGCGCCGCGCCCGGCGTGGCCGCAGGGGACGCCGCCGAGGTCGATACCCCCGACCCGGAACCGGACACAGAAGAACCGGCCTTTCACGCCGCTCGCAGGGAGCCCGAGCCGACCCCCGAGCCCGCCCCGGACCCGGAACCGAGCCTCCGGGCGAGCCGCGACGACGAGGACTTCACGCCCGCGGCCGAAGCCCTGTCCACCTCCACCGCCGAGCCTCCCGCCCCGGAGAGCTCCGCGAGCGAGCCGGGCAGCATTGCGGCCGACGACCGTATCCCCGAGCCCCCGGCACCGGAAAACGCCGCGTTCTGGAACCAGCGCTGGTTCGTACCCGCCGTCGCCATCACCGTAGCACTGGGGATCGCCGCACCGGTCGCCTGGCAACTGCTGGAGGGCGAGCCCGCGCCCGCCGACAGCGAGATCATCGAGCTACCCCTGCCCGAACCGCGCGTCACCGAGGCCGAGCCCGAACCCAGGCCCGAGCCGGCGCCCGCGCACGATGACGAGATCGCCGTGGCCGACCCGCTGGATCTGCCCCCGCCGGCCGCGGCCGAACCGTCCGCGCCCGGGACCGACTCCCCGGAACCGGCCGCAGAAGCACCCGAACCCGAACCTGAACCCACCGCAGAAGCCGGTGACGCAGAACCCGCTCCGGAGCCGGAGCCAGCACCCGAGCCGGAGCCAACCCCCGAGCCCGCACCGGAACCGGCGCCAGAGCCAGAACCGGAACCCGAGCCGGAACCCGCCGCCGAAGCACCGGCCGTGGACGACGCCGACGCCGCGCGTCTGGCCAGTGACCGCGACTGGCTGAACAACCAGGACGGCAGCGCCACGACCATCCAGCTGCTGGCCGCGCCGAACATGGAGGCCGCACGCGCATACGCGGACCAGCACGATCTGGGTGCCATCCGCTACATCCCGACCCGGGTCAACAACCGCGACTTCGTGGTCATCCTGGCCGGAGTCTTCTCCGACCGGGCGGCCGCCCAGCGCGCCGCCGAGGACCTGCCGGCCGCAGTGCGCAACGACGAGCCCTGGATCCGCTCCATCGGCTCCGTCCAGAACGCCGTCCGCGACTGATCAAGGGCCTTGTTCACCACGAAGCACACGAAGGCACGAAGAAGGTCAACTTCAAGGGCGTTTTGAACCACGGAGTGCACAGAGGACACGGAGAAAATCAGGGTTGAAGGGCAAGGCGCCTTTAAAGCCGCATTCGCCCAAGTATCACCAATTCCTTTCTTTTCTCTGTGCCCTCCGTGTCCTCTGTGGTGAAAATGCCTTGACCTTCTTCGTGCCTTCGTGTGCTTCGTGGTGAATAGCCTCGCCGGGCTTTACCTGCGCGGGTGTCGTGTCTTTTTGACCGGGCCCGGTTTGCCGGCAGAATGGCGGTTCGCTATATTCCTGCGCCTTTTTTCGTGTTCTTGTTCCCAGGGACGGCCCTGACCCACGTACCGCGCCCGCGCAAGGCCCTGCGCGCTGCGACCGGAGTTCACCGATGCGACAGAACCAACTGAACGGCACCCTCTACCGCCCCGAATTCGAGCGCGACAACTGCGGCTTCGGCCTCATTGCGCACATGGACGGCGTCGCCAGCCACTGGGTGGTGGACACGACAATCAAGGCACTGGAACGCATGACCCACCGCGGCGCGATCGCCGCGGACGGCAAGACCGGCGATGGTTGCGGGCTGCTGATGAAGGCCCCCGAGGCCTTCCTGCGCACCCTGGCCTCGGAGTCGAACATCGAGCTGGCCGAGCGCTTCGCCGCCGGTATCGTGTTCATCAACCCGGAAAAGATCGCCGAGACGCGTGCCGCCGTGGAGAACGCGATCGAGCGCGGCCCGCTTACGCTTGCCGGCTGGCGCGAGGTCCCGGTCAACCCGGAAGACGCCTGTGGTGCCGAGGCCCTGAAGAGCCAGCCGCACATCCTGCAGGTGTTCATCAACGCCCCGGCCGACATGGACGGCGATGACTTCGAGCGCGCCCTGTTTGTGGTACGCCGCCGCGCCGAGATCGCGATGGGCGACGACCCGGTGTTCTACGTGCCGAGCCTGTCCGCGCGCGTGGTCTCCTACAAGGGCCTGGTGATGCCGGAAAACCTGCCGGTGTTCTACCGCGACCTGCAGCGCCCGGAGCTGGAGACCGCGATCTGCGTGTTCCACCAGCGCTTCTCCACCAACACCTTCCCGCAGTGGGGCCTGGCGCAGCCGTTCCGCTTCCTCGCCCACAACGGCGAGATCAACACCGTGCAGGGCAACCGCAACTGGGCGGTCGCACGCCAGCACAAGTTCGCCACCGAGAAGCTGCCGGAACTGGCCGAACTGGAGCCGCTGGTCAACCTGGAAGGCTCCGACTCGCAGAGCCTGGACAACATGCTGGAGGTCCTCCTGGCCGGCGGCATGGACCTGTTCCGCGCGATGCGCCTGCTGGTCCCGCCGGCGTGGCAGAACGTCGCGCACATGGACTCCGACCTGCGCGCCTTCTACGAATACAACTCCATGCACATGGAGCCCTGGGACGGCCCGGCCGGGATCGTGCTGACCGACGGCCGCTACGCCGCCTGCACCCTGGACCGCAACGGCCTGCGCCCGGCGCGCTATGTGATCACCAAGGACCGCCACATCACCCTGGCCTCCGAGATCGGCGTGTACGACTACGCCCCGGAGGACGTGGTCGCCAAGGGCCGCCTGAAGCCCGGGCAGATGCTGGCCGTGGATACCGAATCCGGCGAGCTGCTCCATCCCGAGGACGTCGACCGCATCAACCGCACGCGCCAGCCCTACCGCCAGTGGCTGCGCGCCCACGAGAAACACCTGAAGAGCCAGCTGGACGACAACCAGCTGTTCTCCGGCGAGCCGATGCCGGCCGAGCGCCTGGAGACCTACGAAAAGCTGTTCGACGTGACCTTCGAGGAGCGCGACCAGATCCTGCGCGTGCTGGCCGAGGCCGGTCAGGAGGCCGTGGGCTCGATGGGCGACGACACCCCGTTCGCGGTGCTGTCGCAGCACACCCGCTCACTGTACGACTACTTCCGCCAGCAGTTCGCCCAGGTCACCAACCCGGCGATCGACCCGCTGCGCGAGAGCATCGTGATGTCGCTGGAGACCTGCTTCGGCCGCGAGCAGAACCTGTTCGAGGAGACCCCGGACCACGCCCACCGCCTGGTATCCGACTCCCCGGTGCTGTCCGAGGCCAAGTTCCGCGAACTGTGCAACCAGACCGAGGACGCCTTCCGCGTCGAGCGCATGGACCTCAACTACGACGTCCATGCCGGCTCCCTGGAAGACGCCGTGAAGGCCCTGACCGCAAACGCAGTCGAGGCCGTGCGCGGCGGTGCCGTGGTGCTGGTGCTGTCGGACCGCGGCATCGACCCGGAACGCCGCCCGATCCCGGCCGCGCTGGCCGTGGGCGCGGTGCATCACGCGCTGATCCGCGCCAAGCTGCGCACCGACGCGAACATCGTCGCCGAGACCGCCACCGTGCGCGACCCGCACCACTTCGCGGTCCTGCTCGGCTTTGGGGCCACCGCGATCTACCCGTACCTGGCCTACTCCGCGCTGCACGGCATGTGCGAATCCGGCGAGATCCCGAACGCCGACCCGCTGACCCTGGCGCAGAACTACCGCCGCGGCATCAACAAGGGCCTGTTCAAGATCCTGTCGAAGATGGGCATCTCCACCATCGCCAGCTACCGCGGCGCGCAGCTGTTCGAGATCGTCGGCCTGGCCGACGAGGTCGTGGACACCTGCTTCACCGGCACCACCAGCCGCATCAAGGGCACCCGCTTCGCCGATATCGAGGCGGACCTGGAGACGCTGTCCAAGCGCGCCTGGAACCCGCGCAAGAGCGCCGGCCAGGGCGGCCTGCTGAAGTACGTCCACGGTGGCGAGTACCACGCCTACAACCCGGACGTGATCCAGACCCTGCACCGCGCCGTGCAGTCCGGCGACTACGGCGTATACCAGGAATATGCAGACCTGGTGAACGAACGCCCGGTGACCGTGCTGCGCGACCTGCTGAAGGTCCGCGACGACATCGAGCCGATCGCGCTGGACGAGGTCGAGCCCGAGGCCGAGATCCTGCCGCGCTTCGACTCCGCTGGCATGAGCCTGGGCGCGCTGTCGCCGGAGGCCCACGAGGCCCTGGCCACCGCGATGAACCGCCTAGGCGGGCGCTCCAACTCCGGCGAGGGCGGCGAGGCCGTCTCCCGCTACGGCACCGAGCGCATGTCCAAGATCAAGCAGGTGGCCTCCGGCCGCTTCGGCGTGACCCCGCACTACCTGGTCAACGCCGAGGTGCTGCAGATCAAGGTCGCCCAGGGCGCGAAGCCCGGCGAGGGCGGCCAGCTGCCGGGCCACAAGGTCAACAAGATGATCGCGGAGCTGCGCTACTCGAATCCGGGCGTGGCCCTGATCTCGCCGCCGCCGCACCACGACATTTACTCCATCGAGGACCTGGCGCAGCTGATCTTCGACCTCAAGCAGGTCAATCCGGATGCGCTGGTCTCGGTGAAACTGGTCTCCGAGGCCGGGGTTGGCACGATCGCCGCCGGCGTGGCCAAGGCCTACGCCGACCTGATCACCATCTCCGGTTACGACGGCGGCACCGGCGCCAGCCCGCTGACCTCGGTGAAGTACGCCGGCACCCCGTGGGAGCTGGGCCTGACCGAGACCCACGCGACCCTGCGCGGCAACGACCTGCGCGACAAGGTGCGGCTGCAGACCGACGGCGGCCTGAAGACCGGCCTCGACGTGATCAAGGCGGCGATCCTGGGTGCGGAGAGCTTCGGCTTCGGCACCGGCCCGATGGTCGCGCTGGGCTGCAAGTACCTGCGGATCTGCCACCTGAACAACTGCGCAACGGGTGTCGCCACGCAGGACAAGGTGCTGCGCATGAACCACTTCATCGGCCTGCCCGAGATGGTCATGCACTACTTCCAGTTTGTCGCCCGCGAGACCCGCGAGTGGATGGCGAAGCTGGGCGTGCGCAGCCTGACGGATCTGATCGGCCGTACCGATCTGCTGGAGATCCTGCCGGGCGAGACGCCGAAGCAGCAGCACCTGGACCTGAACGGCCTGCTGGCCAGCGGCGACCTCGCCGACAAGCCACGCTTCTGCAAGGAGCCGAAGAACGAGCCGTTCGACAAGGGCGAGCTGGCCGAGAAGATGGTGGCCGAGATGCTCGAGGCGATCGAGAACAAGGCCGGTGGCGAGTACCGTTTCGACGTTGCCAACACTGACCGCTCGATCGGCGCGCGCCTGTCCGGCGAGATCGCCAAGCGCCACGGCAACCAGGGCATGTCCGATGCCCCGATCACCGTGCGCATGAAGGGCACGGCCGGGCAGAGCTTCGGCGTCTGGAACGCCGGCGGCCTGCACCTGTACCTGGAAGGCGATGCCAACGACTACGTCGGCAAGGGCATGACCGGCGGCAAGCTGGTGATCCGCCCGCCGGAAGGCTCGGGCTTCGCCAGCCAGGACACCACCATCATGGGCAACACCTGCCTGTATGGCGCGACCGGCGGCAAGCTGTTCGCCGCCGGCCAGTGCGGCGAACGCTTCGGGGTGCGCAACTCCGGCGCGATCGCCGTGGTGGAAGGCATCGGCGACCACGGCTGCGAGTACATGACCGGCGGCGTGATGGTGGTGCTGGGCAACACCGGCATCAACTTCGGCGCGGGCATGACCGGCGGCTTCGCGTTCGTGCTGGACCGGGAGAACGACTTCCCGGACCGCATCAACAACGAGCTGATCGACCTGCACCGCCTCGACACCGAGGACATGGAGGCGCACCGCAACTATCTCGAGGAACTCATCACCGAGTTCGTGCACGAGACGGACAGCGCCTGGGGCCGCGAGATCCTGGAACGTTTCGACGACTACCAGGGCTCGTTCTGGCTGGTGAAGCCCAAGGCCTCCGAACTCCGGGGCCTGCTGGCCAACCTGCGCCAGGCCGCCTGACCCGCCACCCGGCGGCACGACGACGCGGGCCCCTCACGGGGCCCGTTTTGTTTTGGCCCGTCTCAGTGCGGAACCGAGGCGTTTGGAGAACCGTCGGGCAAGCCGATACTCCTGCTAGACTCGAGGCCATGGAAACGAGAGCCGAAATTGCGGATATCCGGCGCACGCTGGAACAACATCCGGAACTGGAGCTGGCCATCCTGTTCGGATCGCTGGCTCGCAGCGGCGCACGGTTCGACAGCGACCTCGACCTCGCCGTCAGCGCCGGATCGCCTCTGGATACCCAGGCACGCATCGAGCTGATCGATGCCCTGGCCGCGGCCACCGGGCGTCCGGTGGACCTCGTGGACCTGACTCAGGCGGGCGAACCCCTGCTGGGCGAGATCATGACTCGGGGCATCCGCGTGCTTGGCAGCGACGAGACCCACGCGCGCTACCTGACCCGTCACCTGATCGAGCAGGCCGATTTCCTGCCCTACCGTAATCGCATCCTGGCCGAGCGGAGAGACGCGTGGACCCGCGCGTAGTCGAGCAGAAACTCGAGACCCTACGGTACTGCGTTAACCGGGTCAGCCAGCGTTGCCCCGCCACGGCCGAGGAACTGGCCCGGGACCCGGACACTCAGGACATCATTGCCCTGAACTTGTCGCGCGCCGTGCAGCAATGCGTAGACATCGGGGCACACCTGGTCACCTCGCTCGACCTCCCGCCGCCCAACACCATGGGCGAGACGTTCGACCGCCTCGTCGAAGGCGGCGTGATCGAGCAGACCCTGGCCGAGCGACTCAAGAAGGCGGTCGGCTTCCGCAACATCGCCGTGCACAACTACGAACGCATCAACTGGGACATCACCCACTCGGTCTGCTCCCGGCATCTGGATGATTTTCGGGCCTTCGCACGCGTGGTTTCCGACCGCATCTGACCCACAAGCCGCGGCAGCCGGTATCATCCGGATACCCCCACGGCTCAGGCACCCCAGCAGACCCCCATGGCAGGCCTCATTCCACAGGCATTTATCGACGAGCTGCTCGAGCGCAGCGACATCGTCGAGGTGATCCAGCGCCGCGTGAGCCTGAAGAAGGCCGGGCGCGAGTTCGCCGCCTGCTGTCCGTTCCACGGCGAGAAGACGCCGTCGTTCTATGTCTCGCCGCAAAAACAGTTCTATCACTGCTTCGGCTGCGGGGCGCACGGCACGGCCATCAGCTTCCTGATGGAGTACGAGAACCTGAGCTTCCCCGAGGCGGTGGAGCAGCTGGCCGAACAGGCCGGACTGGAGGTCCCGCGCGAGGCCGGAGGGGACGACAAACGCGAGGCCCACGCCCCGCTGTACGAGGCCCTCAACGCGGCCGCCGACTACTACGTGCAGCAGCTGCGCCAGACGCCGAAGGCAGTCGAATACCTGAAAAACCGTGGCATCGACGGCACCACGGCCCGCGACTACCAGATCGGCTGGGCCCCGCCCTCGGGCCTGCTTGAGGCCCTCAAGCCCCGCTTCACCCCGCAGCAACTGGTGGATGCCGGGCTGGCCGCGCGCCGCGACGACGGCGGCATCCGCGAGCGCTTCCGCGGGCGCATCATGTTCCCGATCCGCGACCGGCGCGGGCGCATTACCGGCTTCGGCGGGCGCCTGATTGAAGACGGCGAGCCGAAGTACCTGAACAGCCCGGAGAGCGAGGTCTTCCACAAGGGACAGACCATCTACGGCCTGTTCGAGGCCCGCAAGGCCGGCACCCGGCTGGATGACATCGTGGTGGTTGAGGGCTACATGGACGTGGTCGGGCTGGCCCGCGCCGGTTTTCGCCGAGCGGTGGCCTGCATGGGCACCGCCCTGACCCGCGCCCACCTGGACAGCCTGTTCCGCCAGGTCTCGCGCATCACCCTGTGCTTCGACGGCGACGCCGCCGGGCGCCGCGCGGCCTGGCGCTCGCTGGCCGAGGCCCTGCCCGCGATCCAGGGCCTGCGCGAGGTGCGCGTGTTGTTTCTGCCCGAGGGGGACGACCCCGACAGCCTGGTGCGGCGTGACGGCCTCGCCGGCTGGGAGGAACGGCTGGCCGGTGCCCTGCCCCTGTCCGAGACGCTGGTCCGGCTGCTGCGCGAGGAGCACCCGACCGACACCGCCGAAGGCCGCACCCGCTTCGCGCATGCCGCGATGAAGCTGGTCGCCACCACGCGCGATCCCCTGTTCCGCGACCAGTTGGTCGAACGCATCGCCGAGGAGACCCATCTGAGCCACGAGCGCCTGGAACAGGTCTTGTCCGAGCAGCCCCCCGAACCCGCCCGCGCGACGGCCTCGGGTTCGGGGGGCGATCTTCCGGCCAACCCCACCGCCAGCCGGGCACCCGGCGGCGAAAGCCCGCCGGCCCTGTGGGGCGCCCTCCTGGCGCGTGTCCTGCAACACCCGGAACTCGACTGGTCGCAGCCGGAGATCCGCCAGCTCGTCGAACTGCCCGGCGTGGCCGCGGCCACCCTGCGCGAGCTCCTCGCCGCCCTGGACGAAAATCCCGAACGGCATACCGCCGGGCTGCTGGAACGCTTCCGCGAGGAACGCCACTTCCAGCGCCTGATGGCCCTGGCCCACCAGGCCCTGGACGACGGCGAGGTGGCCGTCACCCGGCAGACGGCGCTGGACTGCGCCCGCCAGCTCCTGCGCCAGCACTACCGTTCGCGAATTCGTGAACTGACTCGCCCCGGCACCGAGCTGGGGACGGAACAACGCGCCGAGCTCGCCCGTCTTACCGAGCAGCTGCAGCGATTCGACCGGCCGCAATAGCCAGCCCGGGCCTTGAAGCGGACGCAATTGCCCGCATTGTTCAGACAGCCGGAGGGCGCCACATGGCGCGCCGCGCAGGGACTTGACCGCAATCAGCGTCCGGCCACCGGCAATATAAGAATCTTCTGCTACAATACAGGATTGATTTTTCTGCGCCCCAATTTCCTAGAGCCGTCGTGTAGCGGCTCGACCAAGCACCTCGGAGTACGACCGCAATGAATCGTGAAGAGCAGCAATCCCAGCTCAAGGAACTGATTGCCAAGGGCAAGGAGCAGGGATACCTCACGTATACCGAGGTGAACGACCACCTGCCCGACTCGATCATCGACTCCGACCAGGTCGAGGACATCATCGCGATGATCAACGACATGGGCATCGCGGTGCACGAGCAGGCCCCGGACGCCGACAGCCTGCTGCTGTCCGACGGCTCCGTCTCCGCCGACGAGGACGCCGAGGATGCCGTGGCCGCGCTCGCCTCGGCCGATTCCGATTTCGGTCGCACCACCGACCCCGTGCGCATGTACATGCGCGAGATGGGCACGGTCGAGCTGCTGACCCGCGAGGGCGAGATCCGCATTGCCAAGCGCATCGAGGAAGGCCTGATGCAGGTCCTGTTCGCGCTGGCTCACCACCCGGGCGCGATCGAACGACTGATCCACGAGTACGACCAGATTGTCGAGAACAACGGCCGCCTGACCGACCTGGTGGTCTCCTTCATCGACCCGAACGACCACGCCAACGGCGAGGCCGTAGCCCGCGGCCTGGTGACGCCGGAACAGGCGCAGAAGGCCCAGGACGAGCAGAAGGCAGCCGCCGCGGCGGCTGCCGAGCAGCAGGCCAGCGCCGAGCTGGATGCCATCGTCGACGAGGTGGAGGACGCCGAGGAAGACGAAGAAGCCGCCGAACCGGTCGACACCGGTCCGGACCCGGAAGAGGCCCGCGAACGTTTCGAGAAGCTGCGCAAGCTGCACGCCAAGGCCCACAAGGCCTTCGAGAAGGGCAACCGCGAGGCCTACGCCGTCGCGCGCGAGGCCACCGCCAAGTACTTCATGGAGTTCAAGCTGGTCCCGCGCATGGTCGACCAGCTGACCACGCAGCTGCACGGCAGCATCGACCAGATCCGCCGCCACGAGCGCCGCATCATGGCGCTGGCCGTGGAACAGGCGCAGATGCCGCGCAAGACCTTCATCGACAGCTTCCCCAAGAACGAGACCAACCTCGACTGGATCAAGGAAGCCTGCAAGGCCAAGGGCAAGTACACCACCGCCCTTGCCGAGCACGAGGACGAGATCGTGCGCCTGCAGAAGAAGCTCGCCGAGATCGAGCACGAGGCCAGCCTGAACATCTCCGAGATCAAGGAGATCAACCGCCGCATGTCCATCGGCGAGGCCAAGGCCCGCCGCGCCAAGAAGGAGATGGTCGAGGCCAACCTGCGCCTGGTGATCTCCATCGCCAAGAAGTACACCAACCGCGGCCTGCAGTTCCTCGACCTGATCCAGGAAGGCAACATCGGCCTGATGAAGGCGGTGGACAAGTTCGAATACCGTCGCGGCTACAAGTTCTCGACCTACGCCACCTGGTGGATTCGCCAGGCCATCACCCGCTCCATCGCGGACCAGGCCCGGACCATCCGTATCCCGGTGCACATGATCGAGACCATCAACAAGCTCAACCGCGTCTCCCGCCAGATGCTGCAGGAGATGGGCCGCGAGGCCACGCCGGAAGAGCTGGCCGAACGCATGGAGATGCCCGAGGACAAGATCCGCAAGGTACTCAAGATCTCCAAGGAACCGATCTCCATGGAGACCCCGATCGGCGACGACGAAGACTCCCACCTGGGCGACTTCATCGAGGACGAAAAGGTCGCCTCGCCGTCGGATTCCGCCGCGCAGGAAAGCCTCACCGAGGCCACCCGCGAGATCCTCTCCACGCTGACCCCGCGCGAGGCCAAGGTCCTGCGCATGCGCTTCGGCATCGACATGAACACCGACCACACCCTCGAGGAGGTCGGCAAGCAGTTCGACGTCACCCGCGAGCGCATCCGTCAGATCGAGGCCAAGGCCCTGCGCAAGCTGCGTCACCCGACCCGCGCCGAACTGCTGCGCACCTACACCGACGCCGAGTAACCGGCGTCCCGGCCGGACGGCCGGAACCTGCCCTGCCGCTGCGGCGCCATCTCTCCCTTTCCGGGTAGAATGGCGCCGCAGTCGTTTGTACCCTCCCCGAATACGGGCCTGTAGCTCAGTTGGTTAGAGCAGGGGACTCATAATCCCTTGGTCGCTGGTTCGAGTCCAGCCGGGCCCACCATTTTTTCAATGCCTTACAACCACACTCCCCCCCACCGCCTCTCCGTGTAGGCGACTTGTAGCCGCTACATGCCTCGGAGCCCTCGCGATGCGCAACCGAATCGCCTAAGCTCGAAGCAAACGCCAATCGGAAGCTCCTTGTGACAGCAGAAATCGCGATTCTTAACCGATCATCCGTAGCTCTAGGCGCGGATAGTGCAGCAACTGTCACCTTCTCCCGCGGTCAATTCGAACAGGAGAAAAAGGTCTTTAAGGGTGCCAACAAGATCTTTTCGCTCTCACACCAACAACCTGTCGGGGTAATGATCTTTGGTGACGCTAGCTTCATGGGGGTTCCCTGGGAAACCCTCGTTAAGTTGTATCGCGAAAACCTAGGCTCGCGAGCTTTCAGCTCATTGTCTGAGTACCCCGAAGACTTTTTCTCGTTCCTCGAGAACCACCCACACCTTTTTCCAGCGAAAGCCCAAGATGACGCGATCTTCCATGAGGTCGCCCAGTATGCGTTGAATATGCAAGCGCACGCCGAACAAGGGGCCAAGGGGCAGCGCCAGAAGAACCGCGCTCTCCGAGACCTTATCGACCATCATTACAAGAAAATGAAACGGGCCCCTTTGCTCAACAACATAACAGAAAAAGAGTTCAAGTCTGTCAGCGAAAAACATAAAAGTAACATTCAGTTTATTATAGATAAGGTTTTCGAGTCCTTTACTGTTAGCGAGGCCAACAAAAAGAAACTGAAGTTCATCTTTGCATCCGCATTCACCCGCCTCTGGTCGGACCATGGACCTTCCGGAATTGTCTTCGCTGGATTTGGAAAAGACGAACATTTTCCACAGCTAAGGGCTTTCAGGTGCCGCGGGATATACGAGAATCGCTGCAGCCGAGTTCCGGCCGAAAGCGAAACAATTTCTCGTGACCAGAGCTCTGCCGTCGTTCCGTTTGCTCAAACCGAGATGGTGCAAACATTCATGCTCGGCTACGATCCAGAGCTTGTTCCGATCGTCGACGCCACGATGAAGAAGGCGCTAAAACAACTGATCAACGAAACCAAGCAACAAACAGGCGACCAAAATCTATGCAACCACCTATCGTCTCTATCGAAAACAATAATCGATACTTTCAGCGATCAATTTAATAAGTGGGTTCAAGTCAACCATCTTAGTCCAATTTTGCGGATTGTCGACGTGCTAGCCAAAGACGAACTAGCGGAGTTGGTCGAGACACTAATCACTATGGAGTCTCTGAAAAAACGCATCACAGCCCCTGTCGAATCAGTTTCCGGACCTGTTGACGTCGCGGTTATATCTAAAGGGGAAGGGTTAATCTGGATTCGACGCAAGCATTATTTCGACCCCGAAATCAACCTCCCCTATCGCGAGAGGGTAAAAGGAGTTGTTAACGATGGCTAAAACTACAAATAGGACGAACACCACCAGAATGAACGCTAGGACAAGTGGTTTGGCGAGATCGTTCGGACATGATCGATCTAGACTAGAATATGATTCTTTTATTGGTTTATCAGCTGAGGAATTTGCTGACAGGGTCATAAACCTTTCCGTGAGTGAAACTCGGGCTCCGGAGGCGCGACAACGCGCGGATGAGAAACGCTCATGACTCTAAAATGGGCGTACAGTTACTGACAGAACTCCAAGGCGGGACGCCCTACGGGCGCCCCGCTACCGGGCGCAACTCCCAGGTGTGATGGCGGGCCTTGACGGCAACTGAAGCGTCCGGCGTTTCGACCCCAAGCACTTGGTCGCCCTTCTCTTCCCCGAGGCCCCCCGGAGGGTCAGACCTTGCCTTTTGCCTCACTGATTAAGGCGGGCCAAGAGGCAAAACCTGACCAAGACTAACGTTCAGGCCGTCTCGGCGGTGACGAGGCCGCGCTGGAGGTCGACGGTGATCCGCTGGCCTTCGATGACCGTGGCGCAGGCCAGCAGGAAGATTTCCACGAACTCGTTGCGCTCCTCCTCCGGCATCTCCGAGGAGGTATTGGAACCATTGAAAGTGCCGAACATGGTGTCGTGGGCGCCGGCCGAGTAGAGAATCAGTCGCTGCATGGCGGCCTGGTCGTCCGGCGATGGGGCCGCGGTATCCAGGACCGGCTCGTCCAGCTTCTGCTTGATGGTGGAATAGAGATGAAACAGATATTCCGCCGCGCTCTGGCGTCCTCGCCGATCCTGCAGGGTGAAGTCGGCGGAGACCGCCTGCCCACTGCGGGCGCGCAGCACGATGTGCTTTGGTTCAGGCTGGTCGTCGGCGTACGGGTTAAGGATGTTGGCCACGGGGTCTCCGGGACGGAATGCACGAGCCGGGGAGACTACGAGACCCCCTTCGAGATTTCTACGGCGGCCCCGCAAGGCAAGGGGTTATCCATGCGGCTTCAGGGCTGGGTGAGCCTTTGGTCGATCGAGGGTCGACGCCTGGTACGCGGTTCGTTTTCTTCGTTTCAGAGTCGCCAGCCGTTCGGCTCCCGTCCGCCTTCGCCCGAAGGCACTAGCACTTCGAATAGCCGCAGTCACGGCAGGTCGGGCAGCCGTCGATGATTTCGAGGTGGCCATCGCACTGCGGGCAGGAGGCGGCGGGGGTGGCCACCCGATGCGGGGCTTCCAGGGTGGCGTTGTCTTCCGGGGTCCGGTCCCGGTCGCGGTAGTTGGCGACCAGTTCGCGTAGCGGGCGGGGGTGGCCGTCGGGGTCGAGGAAGCCGCGGCGCTGGAGGATGCGTTGCAGGGCGTGGGCGATCGCGGCGACCTCGGAGGGGTGGTACAGCGGTTTGCCGTATTCGTTCTCGCCGCAGCGGACCGGGCCGCGGTCCCAGGTGACCTTGCGCAGGTCGCGCAGGGCGCGGGCGGCGTAGCCCCCGCGGGCCGCCAGCGACAGGCTGCGCATGGTCGCGGAGATCCACTGGTAGGACTCGGAGTGCTGCCCGGTGGGCAGGAAGAACTCGATCGGGCGCTCGATGGTCACGCGCTCGCCGCTGACCGTGCCGGAGACGGCCACGAAGCTGACCACCAGGTAGACGGTCTGCGGCCCGTCCTGGGTCCAGTAGCGCACCTTCTCAGTGACCGACTCGAGTTCGCCCTCGGGGCGCGACGGAATGCGCTTGCCCAGCGGGTGATCGTCGCTGCCGGACGCGCCCTCGCCCTGCGGGGCATCCGAGCGGCGAAAGGCGATGATGGGCTGGTCGATCCGGTGCATCGTGTCCTCCCCGACGGCGTCAGACGTCGTCGTAATAGCCCTCGTCCAGCGCGGCGAAGAGATTGGCAGCGGTGTGGATCTGGCCTTCGTATTCGACCTCTTCGTCGCCGCGCAGGGTCAGCTCCCTGCCGTCCGCCAGGGTGAAGGTGTACCAGGTACTGCGCAGGCGTTCCGGGTCCACCAGCACGCCCATCTGGGCCTGCGGGTTGGGCCGGTAGGTGGTGCAGCCCTTGAGCCCGGCGCGCCAGGCCTGCAGATAGACCTGCTGGAAGTCCTCGAACGGGATATCGGTCGGGACGTTAAGCGTCTTGGAGATGGCCGAGTCCACCCACGGCTGGGCGGCGGCCTGCATGCGGATGTGGGCGTCCACACTGACCTGGTCCGCGGTGATCGCGTTGGCGGGAAGACCCCCCGGCCCTGCCTCGGCATCGACCAGGGCGCGGTAGGCCAGCAGTTCGTAGGAATAGCAGTCCACCGCCTCGCGGGTACGCCGCCCGGGGCGACGGATGTTGCGCGTGGTGTGGTGCAGAAAGGTCGGCTCGATGCCGTTGCTCGCGTTGTTGGCGACCGAAAAGCTGATGGTGCCGGTGGGCGCGATGGAGGTGGCGTGGGTAAAACGCGCGCCCTCCTCGGCCAGTGCCGCGACCAGCGCCGGGTCCTCCTCGGCGATGCGTCGCATGTAGGGGCTGAAGCGCGTATGCAGCTCCCGCCCCTTCAGCACGTCATCGACCTGATAGCCGGCCTCGGCCAGCGCCGGCTGGCGCCGGAGCATGTCTGCGGTCAGCGTGAAGTCCTCGTCCATGATCGGCGCCGGGCCCTTCTCGCGCGCCAGCTCCAGCCCGGCCCGCCAGCTCTCCAGCGCGAGGCGTCGACAGACCTCTGCGGTGAAGTCGGCGGCCGAATCCGAGCCGTAGGTCTCCCCCAGCATTGCCAGCGCCGACCCGAGCCCGAGGATGCCCATGCCGTGGCGGCGCTTGCGCAGCATCTCGGCGCGCTGCTCTGGCAACGGCAGCCCGGAGATATCCGCGACGTTGTCCAGCATGCGCGTGAACACGCGCACCACCCCCTCGAAGCGCGCCCAGTCGAAGGCTGCGTCGGCGCCGAACGGCGCGGAGACGAACCGCGTCAGGTTCACCGACCCCAGCAGGCAGGCCCCGTCCGGCGGCAGCGGCTGCTCGCCGCAGGGGTTGGTGGCGCGGATCACCTCGTCGAACCAGGCGTTGTTCTGGCGGTTGACCTGATCGACCAGGATGACGCCGGGTTCGCCGACGTCATAGGTGCTGCGCATCAGGGTGTCCCACAGCTCGCGGGCGCGCACGCGGCGGTAGATACGGCAGGCGACCCGGCCCTGGTCGTCGACGCGGTAGCCGTCCTCGACCACCGGCCAGTCGCGATAGACAAGCTCGGATGTCGCCACCCGGTCCTGCTCGACGGGCAGCAGCGGGAAGGCGAGCGCCCATTCGTCGTCGCGCTCCACGGCCTCCAGAAAGGCATCGCGCACCAGCACGGACAGGTTGAACTGGGTCAGCCGCCCCTTGCAGCGCTTGGCGAGGATGAAACGCTCGATATCCGGATGACCGATGTCCAGCGTTGCCATCTGCGCCCCGCGGCGACCACCGGCCGCGCCGATGGTGCGGCAGGTCTGGTCGAAGATCTGCATGAACGCGACCGGGCCGTTGGTCGGCGCGCCCGCACCCGCGACCAGCGCACCCTTCGGGCGCAGGGTGCTGAAGTCGTAGCCGATCCCGGCCCCGGCCTTGAGCGTCAGGCCGGCGGCGGTATTGGCATCGAGGATGGCCTGCAGCGAGTCCCGGATCGTGCGCGATACGGTGCAGTTGATCAGTGTGGTCTGCGGCTTGTACACCTCGGCCCCGGCATTGGCCAGTATCCGCCCAGCCGGGATGGCGCCATTGTCCAGCGCCCAGCGGAACTCGCGCTCGATCGGCGCGCGCTTCTCCGGCGCCTCGACCGCCGCGAGGGCCAGGGCGACACGGTCGAACATCGCCTCGACCGAGGCATCCACCGGCTCGCCCCGGGCGTCACGCAACTGATAGCGCTCGGCCCAGATCGAAGCCGAAGAGGGCTGCAGGGGCACGTCAGGCGACGTGTCTCGGGGGAGGCGATTGTTGCCCTGCCTTTGCCGGCTCTTGCCCATATTGGCCCGCCGCGTTGCGCTCGACCGAAGGGCGCTGAGGCCCTCTCCCGATCATGGGCGCCGGCGCCGCAGGCTGCAAGAACGCGCCGCGACCGGTTTCAGAAGCGTCAGAAGCGGTCGAGCCCGGCGAGCGGGTTGGCAAGCTCGCGTACGCGCATCCAGGAGGCGATGCTGGCGCGCCAGCGGTGGGTGGGCAGGACCGCGTGCGGCACGGTCTGGCTCAGGAACATCACCAGCGTGCCAGCCGTCGGCTGGATGCGCTGGCATTCGCGGCCGGCATCGTCATAGATCGCGAGCTGGCCGCCGTCCTGCTCGTGCCAGTCGCGGTTCAGATAGAACACCAGCGACAGCCGGCGGCAGTTGCCGGCCTGGAAGGCATCCACATGCCGGGCGTAATGGGTGCCGGGCGGGTACAGGGCAAAGTGCGATTCCGTCTCGAACAGGCCCGGGATCAGCGACCGGCCCACCTCCAGCCGTATCGCATCCAGGCGCTCCATGAACGCCTGCTGGGCCGGGCTGGCACCATCCAGCCAGTGGATCCAGTCACCGCGGGTGGCCCGGTCGCGATGGCGCTCGCCACCCCGACCGATCCGCGCCTGCGCCAGCTGCGCGGCATCACGCAGGGCGTAGATCTCGTCATGCAGCGCATCGACCGTGTCCTCGGGCAGGAAGTCGGGCCAGACACACCGCTGATCGCGCATCAGCGCATCCAGCCAGCCTGCCGGCTCACGGCCCTCGGGAACCGGGGATTCGATGACCGCTGGCGCGCGGGACGGGAGCGTGTCGGCAAGGTCCGACCACTCGGGGCCGGGAACGGGCAGATTCACGGGCGGGGTCTTCCATTCGGGCCGCCAAAGCGGCACACAGGCGGGTGCCTGCAAGGCAGCAATATACCGCGCCCGGCCCGGCGCGCAAGCACTTTCGACGGAGTCTGCTCGAACGGCGTCAGTGGCTCAGGAAACCGCCGGCGATCAGGTGCTGCCGCAGTGCGGCCTGACCCTCGGTCACACGGGTGCGCGGGCCGCGCAGGCCCAGTTCGACCTGCGGGGCATTGCGGTCCATACGCGGCAGGCAGGAGATGCGCAGATCGGGGAAGGCCGCCTCCATCGCTTCGAGGATCGGGACCAGTCGGCTCTCGGTCACGTTCTCCAGCCGCAGCACCTCCTCTACCGCGCCCGCCTCGGCGTTACGGTCGGGGAAACGCTGATCCAGCACCCAGCGCACCATCGGCTCGGCCATCACCGGGAAGCCGGGCACGCAGTGGTGGCGTTCGCAGCTGAAGCCGGGGATGCCGTTGACCGGGTTCGGGATCAGGCTAGCGCCCTCCGGTAGCTCGGCCATGCGCACGCGGTGCGGCCAGGCCTCGACGCCGAAGCGCTCCTCGAGGATCGCCATGAACTCGGGGTGTGGCACCAGCGGGCGACCCAGCGCCTCGGCCAGGCAGGCGCGGGTGCGATCATCCGGGGTCGCTCCGATACCGCCGAAGCTGAACACCTCGGCTCCGCTTGCCAGGGTTTCGCGGAACGTCTGCACCAACAGGCGAGCGTTGTCACCCACGATCCGAATCCACGATAGCTCCAGGCCCTTCTCGGCGAGCGCCTCGGTCAGGTGCGCCTGGTGCCGGTCCCGGCGCTTGCCGCTGAGGAGTTCGTCGCCAATGATCACGGCGCCGATCTCGATCTCGCCCGGCTCCCGTTCAGCCATCACGGGTCCGTCCATCGCCCCGGCCTTCGCCACGTTACTGTTTGGCGCCCAGCGCGAGCGCGCGCTCGCGGGCCGCGGCACGCGCCTCGGGGGCGTTGTCCGGATCGTTGAGCCACGGCGCCAGATGCTGGTGCAGCAGCCCGGCCAGGAAGTCGAGGTGGTCGGCGCGGTCGTTGAGGGCCGGGATGTAGTGGAAGCGTTCGCCACCGGCCTCCTGGAAGATCTCGCGATTCTCGTCGCCGATCTCCTCGATCGTCTCCAGGCAGTCGGCGGAGAAGCCGGGGCAGATTACGTCCACCGAGCGCACGCCCTGCCCCGGCAGGGCCTCCATGGTCTTGTCGGTGTAGGGCTGCAGCCACTCCTCGCGCCCGAAGCGCGACTGGAAGGTGACCTGCCACTGGTCTTCATTCAGCCCCAGCGCCTGCGCCAGCTTGTGCCCGGTGGCATGGCACAGGCAGTGGTAGGGGTCGCCCTGCAGCAGGTAGCGCTTGGGGATGCCGTGGAAGGACATCACCAGGCGGTCGGCCTGGCCGTGCTCCTGCCAGTGCTCGCGCACACTGCTGGCCAGGGCCTTGATGTAGCCGGGCTGGGCGTCGTAGGCGGCGATGAACTGCAGGTCCGGCACCCAGCGCCAGCCCTTGAGCACATCGGCGACGGCATCGAAGGTGGAGCCGCTGGTGCTGGCCGAGTACTGCGGGTACAGCGGCAGCACGACCACGCGGCGCACACCCTGGCGGCGCAGCTCGTCCAGCCCCGCGGCGATCGACGGGTTGCCATAGCGCATGCCCAGCGCAACCGGGATCGCCTCCCCTGCCTGCTCGGCCAGGCGGCGGCGCACACCCTCGGCCTGGCGCTTCGAGATCGCCAGCAGCGGCGAACCTTCGTCGGTCCACACGGTGGCGTACTTGGCGGCCGAGCGCTTCGGACGGATGTTGAGGATGACGCCGTTAAGGATCAGCCACCAGATCGGGCGCGGGACCTCGACCACGCGCGGATCCCAGAGAAACTCCTTCAGGTAGCGGCGCAGGGCGGGCGCGGTGGGTTCGTCCGGCGTGCCGAGGTTGGTCAGCAATACGCCGACGTCGCGCGCCTGGCCGTGACGATAATCCGCTTCTCCGAAGTACTTCATGGTGCTCCTTGCCGACATGAGGGGACGCTGACTCCCTGTCGGAGTGGCGCAGCGCCATTTGGTTCAGCGGTCAAGGATAGCGCGCCGGCGACCCGGGGGCAGCCAGCGCCGGTTCAGCCCAGACGGCCGCGCAGGGGGCTGGTGCGCGGGAAGTGCGCCTGCAGGAATTCCATCTGGTCGGCCAGCACGCGCTTGCCCTTGAGAAAGATGTACTCCGCGTGGGTTGGCGTGAACGGGATGGCCAGCAGTTGCATCCCGGCCTCTTCCGGCGTGAACCCGGCCTTGTGGTTGTTGCAGCGCTTGCAGGCGGTGACCACGTTGGTCCACGTGTCCTCGCCGTTCTGGCTGATGGGGGTCACATGGTCGCGCGACAGGTCGCGTTCGTAGAAATGCTGGCCGCAGTACAGACAAAGATGGGCATCGCGGCGGAACAGGGTGGTGTTGTTGAGCGGAGGGATGTAGTTGTTGAAACGGGACTGGCGGGTGCCATGGGTCGCGATGATCGAGTTGACCTCGACCCGCGACTGCAGCCCGGTGCGGGCGTTGATGCCGCCGCGCATGCGATAAAGCGGGCTGCCACAGGTGTAGGCCACCTGCTCGGTGTAGTAGAGGCGCACGGCCTGCTCCAGGCCGATCCACTCCAGCGGCATGCCCGCGGCGTCCGTGCGCAGGACCTGATGCTCGTTCGGCAACATGACCCGTCCCGTCTCAAGGAAACACGGATTTGCTCACGCGGGGTCGAGTGAACAAATCCATGCCCCCTTTGGGAGACGCTGATTGAATCGCACGCCCGCGTCTCCCTCAGCGCAACACTGACCGGAAAAACAATAAACAGCCTTCGAGAACAAAGCAATTACAACGCCATGACCCGAGGTATCGTACGCTCCGCGGCCCGGAACAAGACCCTGCAAGCGCAGGACACGGTTTAAGCACGGGGGCGATTCCGCTACACTCGCGGGTCGTTTTTTGTGCGGCATGCCCGCTTCAGGCGTGCCGCATCCGATTTCACCACCCGCGAGCGCGGCTGATCGTCCCAGGGGAGTACCGGGACGTTTGGCCCGGGGAGAGAGCGCATGGCAATCAAATTATCCGTTCCCAAGGAGTCCGCCAGCGGCGAACGTCGCGTGGCCCTGGATCCGACGGTGGCGGCCAAGTTCAGCGATCTGGGCGTCACCGTGCAGCTGGAGAAGGGTGCCGGCTCCAATGCCCATTTCCCGGACACGGCCTACGAGAAGGCCACCGTGGTCGATACCGAGACGGCCTACGGCCAGTCGGACCTGATGGTCCGCGTGGCCCCACCGACGGTGGAAGAGGTCAACCAGCTGCCGGAGGGCTCCACCGTCGTCAGCCTGTTCCATGCCCACCGCAATCCGGACGTGGTCAAGGCGATGCAGGAGCGCAAGATCCTGAGCTTCGCGATGGAGCTGATCCCGCGCATCTCGCGCGCCCAGAGCATGGACGTGCTGTCGTCGCAGGCGGCCGTGGTCGGCTACAAGGGCGCGATCATGGGCTCGGATCTGTCCTGCCGCTTCTTCCCGATGCTGACCACCGCGGCCGGCACCATCCGCCCGGCCAAAGTCATCGTGATCGGCGCCGGCGTGGCCGGGCTGCAGGCGATCGCCACGGCCAAGCGCCTGGGCGCGATGGTCGAGGCCTATGACGTGCGCTCCGCCACCAAGGAGCAGGTCGAGTCGCTGGGTGCGAAGTTCCTCGATCTGGGCGTCTCCGCCGAGGGTGAAGGCGGCTACGCCCGCGAACTGACCGCGGAAGAGAAGAAACAACAGCAGGATGCCCTGGGCGAGTTCATCTCCAAGGCCGACGTGCTGATCACCACCGCCGCGATCCCGGGCCGCGACGCGCCGAAACTGGTCCCGAAGGACATGGTCGAGGGCATGAAGCCCGGCGCGGTCATCATCGACCTGGCGGCCGAGGGTGGTGGCAACTGCGAACTGTCCAAGCCGGGCAAGACCAGCAAGCACAAGGGCGTGGTGATCCACGCGCCGCTGAACGTGCCCTCGCAGGTGCCGCTGCATGCCTCCGAGATGTATGCAAAGAACCTGCTCAATTTCCTCACGCCGATGATCGCCGAGGGCGGCGAGTTCCAGCCGGACTGGGATGACGAGGTCATCGCCAAGAGCGTGCTGACCCGCGACGGCGAGATCGTGCACGAGGCCACCCGCGAGGCCCTGAAGGGAGCGAACTCATGATCATCGAAGGCTTTATCGCGCTGTACATCTTCATGCTCGCGGCCTTCACCGGCTACGAGATCATCTCCAAGGTGCCGGTCATCCTGCACACCCCGCTGATGTCCGGTTCCAACTTCGTCCACGGCATCGTGCTGGTCGGGACCATGGTCGCGCTGGGCCATGCCACGACCCCGCTGGAACAGGCCATCGGCTTTGTCGCCGTGATCCTGGCCGCGGGCAACGCCGTGGGTGGCTACGTCGTCACCGAACGCATGCTGGAGATGTTCAAGACCAGCAAGAAGGACGACAAGAAGGGAGATAACGCATGAGCATGATCATCAACCTCGCCTATTTTGCGGCGGCGGTACTGTTCATCGTCGGCCTCAAGCAGATGTCCTCGCCGACCACCGCGCGGCCGGGCATCATCTGGGCCGGCGTGGGCATGGTGATCGCCACGCTCGTGACCTTCGTGCATCCGGAGATCTCCGGTGGCGTGAACTACACCCTGATCATCCTGGGTATCGCCATTGGTGGTGCGCTGGCCTGGTGGAGCGGCAAGAAGGTCGCGATGACCGACATGCCGCAGATGATCGCGCTGTACAACGGCATGGGCGGCGGCGCCGCGGCCGGTATCGGTGCGATCTACCTGCTGCAGGCGACCCCGGAAACGGTCAACAACACCGGCCTGGCGATCGCCGTGACCGGCTCGCTGATCGGCTCGGTGGCCTTCTCCGGCTCGCTGGTGGCCTACGCCAAGCTGCAGGGTCTGATGAAGAAGACCTTCACCTTCGCGGGCCAGCAGGTCGTGAACATCGCGATCTTTGCCATCACCGTAATCCTCGGCTTCATGATGGCCACCGGCGGCGGCGAGATCGGTTCGGTGACGCTGCTGCTGTTCTTCGTCCTGGCGCTGGCCTTCGGCATCCTGATGACGCTGCCGATCGGCGGCGCCGACATGCCCGTGGTCATCTCGCTGTACAACGCCCTGACCGGCCTGGCGGTCGGCCTGAAGGGGATCGTGCTGGACAATCCGGCGCTGATGATCGCCGGTATCGTGGTCGGCGCGGCCGGTACGCTGCTCACGCAGCTGATGGCCAAGGCGATGAACCGCCCAATCAAGAACATCCTCTTCAGCCAGTTCGGCGGCTCCGCCGGCGGCGCCGAGGAAGAGATCGAAGGCACGATGAAGGAGATCCAGGCCAACGATGCCGGGATCATGATGGCCTACGCCGAGAAGGTCATCATCGTGCCGGGCTACGGCATGGCCGTCGCGCAGGCGCAGCACAAGATCTGGGAATTCACCCAGCTGCTGCAGAAGCGCGGCGTGGACGTGAAGTTCGCGATCCACCCGGTCGCGGGCCGCATGCCCGGGCACATGAACGTGCTGCTGGCCGAGGCCGGCGTGCCCTACGACATCATCTTCGACCTCGACGAGATCAACGAGGAGTTCAAGACCGCGGATGTCGCGATGGTGATCGGCGCGAACGACGTCGTGAACCCGGTGGCCCGGACCAACCCGGAATCGCCGATCTACGGCATGCCGATCCTGAACGCCGACCAGGCCCACAACGTCATCTGCGTGAAGCGCGGCAAGGGTTCCGGTTTCTCGGGCATCGAGAACCACCTGTTCTACGCCGACAACAACCAGATGCTCTACGGCGACGGCCAGAAGGTGGCCGCCGAGCTCGTGGCATCGGTCAAGGCCCTCGGCTAGTAGCCCGCCCCAAATGCGAGATCCGGATACGGGTCGCGCCACCGAAACCCGGCCAACCGCCTCGCGGTGCCGGGTTTTTTGTTGGCTCGGGAAACACTGCTCAATGTACACACTGGCGCTCGAGTCGCTTTTGCGTGCGCATGAATCACTGTTTCCTCAAGACCCGATGAACCCCCGGGACGGCGTCACAATTGTACACACCCTGTACAGACTACCCACAAGCGATGAAACCAACGGCCGCTTAGCACACAGAGCGCGCACTCCGTTTCACATAAAGATCGTAACTCTCTGTTTCTTCGATTCTTTTGACTTCTGGTCGATTTTTGGCCAATCCAAGACGCCCCCAGCAGTAACAAGCATTTAGAGCCCTTCCCCCCGTTTCACCCACAGAGTTATCCACAGCTTTTGTGGATAACAACCCGACCCGCCCTGAGACAACCGACTCCCCCTTCCCGGGCCCCGACGCAGTAAACTGGGCCCATGCCCGTCGCGCCCCGAATCGCCCGCATCGCGCTGGATCGCCCCCTGGATCGGCTGTTTGACTACCGCATCCCCGAAGGCCTGTCGCTCACGCCCGGACAGCGGGTTCGCGTGCCCTTCGGCCGAGGCTCCACGGTCGGGCTGGTGGTCGATCTGGCGACCACCAGTGACGTGCCGCCCGCACGCCTGCGGGCGGTGAACGAGGCCCCGGAGAGCGAACCGCTCCTCTCGCCCCGCCTGCTGGAGCTCCTGCGATTCGGGGCCCGCTACTACCATCACCCGCTGGGCGAGGCCCTGCTGGGGGCACTTCCACCGGCCCTGCGCCACGGCGACCCGTTGCCGGCCCTCACCCCCGAAACCCTGTGGCGGATCACCCCCGAGGGCACCCGCGCCCTGGCCGACGGCCTCGCGCGCGGTCGGCGCCAGCAGGCGGTCCTCCGCGCCCTGGAGCCGGGACACGCGGCCACGGCCCTGGATCGCGCCACCCTGGCCGCCGCGACCGGCCTGCAGCTGGCCCCGCGCGAACTGCGCGACTATGAGGCGCGTGGCTGGCTGGAGACGATCACGCCCGACCCGACACAGCCGCCACCGCCGACCACCAGCGACCACGATCTGACCCCCGACCAGCGCGCGGCCGTGGAGGCCCTGACTCCCGGGACCGGCGCACCGCTGCTGCTGGAGGGCGTGACCGGAAGCGGCAAGACCGAGGTCTACCTGCAGATGGCCGAACGCGTGCTGGCAGGCGGGCGCGCCGTGCTGTTCCTCATCCCCGAGATCGCCCTGACCCCGCAACTGAGCACGCGCATCCAGCAACGGTTTCCCGGGCAGGTCGCCCTGCTCCACTCCGGCCTGGCCGAGGGCGAACGCCTGCGCGCCTGGGAGGCCGCCCGCCAGGGCCAGCGCCGCATCGTCGTCGGCACCCGCTCGGCCCTCTTCACCCCGCTGCCCGACCTCGGCCTGATCATCGTCGACGAGGAACACGACAGCGCCTTCAAACAGCAGGACGGGTTCCGCTACAACGCGCGCGACCTGGCGATCAAGCGCGGCCAGCTGGAGCAGGCCGCGGTGGTTCTGGGTTCCGCCACCCCGACCCTGGAAAGCCTGCACGCGGCCACCACGGGCCGCTACGCCCACGCCCGGCTGACCACACGCCCGGACGGGACCCGGCCACCCGCCGTCGAGACCGTGGACACGCGCGTACACCTCACGGACGAGGGCCTGACCGCCCCGCTGCTCGACGCCATGCAGCAGACCCTTGCGGCCGGCCACCAGTGTTTTCTGCTGCTCAACCGCCGCGGCTTCGCCCGCGTACTGGCCTGCGACGCCTGCGGCTGGGTGGCCGAGTGCCCGGATTGCGATGCCCGACTGACCATTCACGCGCACAACCCGCGCGCTGTCTGTCACCTCTGCGGCCACCACGAACCCCGCCCCCAGCGCTGCCCGGAATGCGGCGAGCCGCTGGCGCAGCGCGGCCTCGGCACCCAGCGGCTGGAACAGGCCCTGGCGCGGCACTTCCCGACCACCCCCCTGATCCGCCTGGACCGCGACAGCATCCGTCACAAGGGCGCGCTGGAGGCGGCACTGGACCGTATCCGCCAGCTGGATGCCGCGATCGTGGTCGGCACCCAGATGCTGGCGAAGGGCCACGACTTCCCCCAGGTCGGACTGGTCGGTGTGATCGACGTGGACCAGGGCCTGTTCAGCGTCGACCTGCGCGCAACGGAAAACACCCTCCAGCTCATCGTGCAGGCTGCCGGCCGCGCCGGGCGTGGTTCCGGCGGCGGACGCGTGCTGCTCCAGACCGGGCATCCCGACCACCCCCTGATTCGCGGCCTGGATGCCGCCGACTACCCGGCAATGGTCGCGCCCCTGCTGGAGGAACGCGCCGCCGCCGAGATGCCGCCCCACGGCCACCTGGCCCTGGTCCGGGTCGAGGCCGGCGATGCCGAGACCACCCGCCGCCATGCCGAGCGTGTCGCCACCCACCTGCGCAGCGCCGCGAGCGAGGGCCTGCGGGTACTGGGCCCGGCCCCCGCGCCGCGTCATCGCGTCAACCGCCGCTTCCGCGAACAGATCCTGCTGCAGTCCACGCGCCGCAACCCCCTGCACGAGGGCCTCGCACAGGCGCGCCACGCCTGGCAGGCCGACGACCTGCCGCGCGGCACCCGCATCGCCATCGACATCGACCCCGTCTCGCTCGCCTGACCCGTTCCCGCGGCAGGCGCCGGGGCGGCACGTGCGCCGCTTCCGGGTTAGAATGCGGCCCTTTTTACACGACGGATCGAGCCCCTCTTGAAAGACACCCTCACCGAGGCCCTCGCGGCCGCCCTGGAGACCCTGGTGGCCGATGGCCGTGTACCCGCCGATCACGGTGTCGAGGTGCAGGTCACGCGCGCCCGCGACCGCGAGCACGGCGACTTTGCCAGCAACCTCGCCATGCAGCTCGCGCGCCCGGCGAAGAGCAAACCGCGTGACCTCGCCGAGGCCCTTAGCGCCGCAATGCCCGAGGTACCCGGTCTCGCCGCCACCGAGATCGCCGGCCCCGGCTTCATCAACTTCCGCCTGGCCGCGGATGCCCGCACCCTGGTGCTCGGTCGCATCGCCACCCAGGGCGCCGACTTTGGCCGCTCCAGCGTGGGCGGCGGTCGCCCGGTGCAGGTGGAGTTCGTCTCCGCCAACCCCACCGGCCCGCTGCATGTCGGCCACGGCCGCGGCGCGGCCTTCGGCGCCACCGTCGCCGACCTGCTGGATTTCTGCGGCTTCGATGTCACCCGCGAGTACTACGTAAACGACGCCGGGCGGCAGATGAACATCCTCGCCGCCAGCGTCTGGCTGCGCTATCTCGAACAGCACGGCGTGCAGGTCCCGTTCCCGGCCAACGGCTATCAGGGTGACTACATCTACCCGGTCGCCGAGGCCCTGACCGCACAAATCGGCGAACAGGCCGTGCACGCGACCGCGGCCGTCACCCGCGACCTCCCGCCGGACGAGCCGGCCGGTGGCGACAAGGAGATCTACATCGACGCGGTGATCGCCCGCGCCCGCGAGCTGCTGGGCCCGGAGCTGTACCGCACGGTGTTCGACTGCGGCCTGAACGCCATCCTCGAAGACATCCGCGACGACCTGCGCGAGTTCGGGGTCGAGTACCAGTGCTGGTTCTCCGAGCGCAGCCTGGCCGACTCCGGCGCGATCGATGCCGCGGTGCAGGATCTCGAGGCGCACGGCGCGCTGTACGAGAAGGACGGGGCCCTGTGGTTCCGCTCCACCGACTACGGCGACGACAAGGACCGCGTGGTGCGCCGCGAGAACGGCGACTACACCTACTTCGCCTCCGACATCGCCTACCACCGCGAGAAGTTCCAGCGCGGCTTCGAGCGCGTGATCAACATCTGGGGCGCCGACCACCACGGCTACGTCCCGCGCGTGCGCGCCGCCCTGCAGGCCCTGGGCCTGGAGGCCGACCGCCTGGACGTGCTGCTGGTGCAGTTCGCGATCCTCTACCGCGGGGGCGAACGCCTGCCGATGTCCACCCGCGCCGGGCAGTTCGTCACCCTGCGCGAGCTGCGCGACGAGGTCGGATCGGATGCCGCGCGCTTCTTCTATGTGCAGCGCCGCTGCGACCAGCACCTGGACTTCGACCTGGATCTCGCCAAGTCGCAGTCCAACGACAACCCGATGTACTACATCCAGTACGCGCATGCGCGTATCGCCAGCGTGCTGCGCACCGCCGCCGAGCGCGGCCATGGCACCAGCGCGCTGGACGACGCCGGGCTGTCCGCACGCCTGACCGAGCCGCAGGAAGACGACCTGCTGGATCGCCTGGACCGCTTCCCCGAGGTGATCGCGGCGGCCGCCGAGGCCTGCGAACCGCACCAGATCGCCCAGTACCTGCGCGAGCTGGCTGCCGGCTTTCACGCCTACTACAACGCGGTGCCATTCCTGAACGCGGAGGATGCCGCCGTGATCGGCGCACGCCTGGCCCTGCTGACCGGGGCCAAGCAGGTGCTGCACAATGGCCTGCGCCTGCTGGGCGTGACCGCCCCGGAACGGATGTAGACCATGGCCCAGGCCCGCAAGACCCGTCGCAAGTCCACCCCGCGCAAGGCCGCGCGCCCGATCCCCGGCTGGGTGTGGATGCTGATCGGCCTGCTGATCGGACTGGGCATTGCCGCCGTGCTGTACCTGCAGGGGGCCGACCGCTCACCGGACCTGGGCGCGCTGTTCGGCGACCCGGGGACCGAGACCGCCGCTCCGGCCCCGACCCCGGCCCCCGTGGAGCGCGACACCGTACCGTCGGACGACGAACCGCGGTTTCGCTACTACGAGCTGCTGCCCGAGGACGAGATCCGCGTACCGGAGTCCGAGCGCGACACCCCGGCCCCGACCCTGCCGCCCGCCGCATCCCCCAGCGAGGGGGAGCCGGTGGTCCTGCAGACCGGGTCGTTCCGCCGCTTCGCCCAGGCCGACGAGATGAAGGCGCGCCTGACCCTGCTGGGCCTCGACCCGCAGGTGCACGAGGTCGAGATCCAGGGCGAGACCTGGTACCGCGTGTACCTCGGCCCGTTCAGTGACGAGGACCGCGTGCGCCAGGCGCTGGAGCGCCTGCGCACCGAGAACATCGAGGCCCTGCGTCTGCGCTACCAGGGCTGACCGTGGAACCGGCCCCCGCACCGGATCTCGACGCCCTCGCCGCCCGTATCGAGGCGCTGCCCGCCGGCCCCGAACGCAAGGATCTCACGGACCTGCTGCGCCGGGCCCGCCAGCGCCAGAAGCGCGGCCAGCCCTGCGATCGCTTGGCTCACACCCTCGCCGAGCGCCTGGACCACGCCGAAGGGGGCCACGCCGAACGCGCCCGCCTGCGCCCCCAGCCCGTCTACACCGGCGACCTGCCGATCCACGCCGAGCGCGAGCGCATTGTCGCCGCGATCCGCGAACACCCGGTACTGGTGCTGTGCGGCGAGACCGGCTCCGGCAAGACCACCCAGCTGCCCAAGCTGTGCCTGGAGGCCGGGCGCGGCGAGACCGGGCTGATCGGCCACACCCAGCCGCGCCGCATCGCCGCGCGCTCGGTCGCCAGCCGCATCGCCGAGGAACTGGGCACCACGCTGGGGGGTGAGAAGACCTCCACCGTCGGCTTCAAGGTGCGCTTTTCCGACCAGACCGGGCCGAACAACTGGGTCAAGCTGATGACCGACGGCATGCTGCTTGCCGAGCTGGCGCATGACCCGGAGCTGCGCGCCTACGACACCCTGATCGTCGACGAGGCGCACGAGCGCAGCCTGAACATCGATTTCCTGATGGGCGTGCTCAAGCGCCTGTCGAAGAAGCGCCCGGAGCTGCGCATCATCATCACCTCCGCGACGCTGGACCCGGAGCGCCTGTCCGCGTTCTTCGACGACGCCCCGATCCTGACCGTGGCGGGACGCACCTACCCGGTGGAGCTGCGCTACCGCCCGATCGAGCCGGAAGACGCGGCCGACGAGGACGAAGACGCCGGTCGCGGCGAGCGCGACCTGTTCGAAGGCATCCGCGAGGCGGTGGCCGAATGCGAGCGCGCCGGCCCCGGCGACATCCTGGTATTCCTGCCCGGCGAGCGCGAGATCCGCGACGCCCACAAGGCCCTGCGCGGCCAGGTGCGCGCCGACACCGAGGTCCTGGCACTGTACGCGCGCCTGTCCGCGCGCGAGCAGTCGCGGGTATTCCAGTCGCACGCCGGCCGGCGCATCGTGCTGGCCACCAACGTCGCCGAGACCGCGCTGACCGTCCCCGGCATCCGCTTCGTGATCGACTCGGGTCTGGCCCGCGTCTCGCGCTACTCCTGGCGCTCGCGGGTCCAACGCCTGAGCCTGGAGCCGATCTCGCAGGCCGCCTGCGACCAGCGCGCCGGGCGCTGCGGACGACTGGGCCCCGGCATCTGCATCCGGCTGTTCGCGGAGGACGACTACCACCTGCGCCCGCCCTTCACCGACCCGGAGATCCAGCGCTCCAACCTCGCCTCGGTGATCCTGCAGATGGCCGCGCTGAAGCTCGGTCAGCCGCGCCAGTTCCCGTTCGTGGATCCACCCGATCCACGCCTGGTCAAGGACGGCTACCGCCTGCTGGAGGAGCTGGGTGCGGTGGACGCGCGCGGGCGCATCACCCCGCGCGGCCGCCAGCTGGCACGCATGCCCATCGACCCGCGCCACGGTGCAATGCTGCTGGCCGGGGCCGACCACGGCTGCGTGACCGAGGCCGCGACTATCGCCGCGTTCCTGTCGCTGCAGGACCCGCGCGAACGCCCGGCCGAGGCCACCCAGGCGGCGGACCAGGCCCATCGGGAGTTTCAGGTCGAGGGCTCCGACTTCATGGGCATGCTGCGGCTGTGGGAGGCCTGGCACACCGCGCGCGAGGACCTTGGCTCGAATGCGCTCAAACGCTGGTGCCGCGAGCACTTCCTGAATTTCCTGCGCATGCGCGAGTGGCAGGAACTGCGCGTGCAGCTGCTGCGCCAAGCCCGCGAGATGGGCCTGAAGCCGAACCACCAACCGGCCGACGCCGAGCCCGTGCACCGCGCACTGCTGACCGGGCTGGTCAGCCAGATCGGGCAGAAGACCGAGCGCGGCGACTACCTCGGCGCGCGCAACCGCCGCTTCCAGATCCATCCCGGCTCGGTCCTGGCAAAGAAGAAACCCGCCTGGGTGATGAGCGCGGAGATCGCCGAGACCACCCGCGTCTACGCCCGCGACAATGCCCGTATCGAGCCCGACTGGATCCTGGCCGCGGCGGCGCATCTGCTCAAGCACCATATCTTCGAGCCGCACTTCCAGCGTCGCAGCGGACGCGTCGGGGCCTTCGACCGCATCACCCTGTACGGCCTGGTCGTCGCCCCGAAAAAGCCGGTGGACTTCGCAAGACACGACCCGGCCGAGGCGCGGCGTATCCTGATCCGCGAGGGCCTGGTCGGCGGCGAGCTGCGCACCCGCTCGAAGGGGGTACTGGCCAACCGCGAGGCCGTGGCCGAGATCGCCGAGCAGGAGGCGCGCGGGCGCCGGCGCGACCTGCTGGTGGAGGAGGATCGCCTGTTCGACTTCTATGACGCCCGCCTGCCGGAAGACATCACCGACGGCACAAGCTTCGAGACCTGGGCGCGCAAGGCCGAGAAGCAGGACCCCGACGCCCTGCGGATCGACCGCGCGGAGCTTCTGAACGAGCCGGACGCCACGCTCCCGCAGGGGGCCTACCCGGATCATCTGGAGCTCGAGGGCCTGCGCCTGCCGCTGGCCTATCGGTTCGAGCCCGGTCAGCCAGACGACGGCGTGACCGTGACCATCCCGATCGCCGCGCTGAACGCGGTGCCCGACTGGCTGGGCGACTGGCTGGTGCCGGGGCTGCTGGAGGAGCGCGTGACCGCCCTGCTGCGCAGCCTGCCCAAGGGCCTGCGCCGCCAGTTCGTGCCCGCGCCGGACTTCGCGCAGGCTGCGCTGGCGCGCATCGAACACCGCCAGGGCCCGCTGATCCCGGCGCTGGCCGAGGCCCTGCGCGCGATGACCGGCACCGAGATCCCGCTGGATGCCTGGCGCCCGGAGAACCTGGAGCCACACCTGGTGATGCGCTTCCGCATCCTCGACCCGGAAGGCAATGAGCAGGCCAGCGGCCGTGACCTGGCCGCGCTGAAGCGCCGGCTGGGCGACAGCGCCGAGGCCCACTTCGACGCCAGCCGCCCGGACGAGATCACCCGCGAGGGCATCACCGAGTGGGACTTCGGCGCGCTGCCGGAGAGCGTCGAGTTCGACCACCAGGGGGCGCAACTGCGCGCCTTCCCGATCCTGGTCGATCGTGGCGACGCGGTCTCGCTGGAGCTGGAACCGGACCCGGCCCAAGCCACGCGCACCCACCGCGCGGGGCTGCGCCGGCTTTTCCTGCTGGGCGCGCGCAAGACCGCCCGCGACCTGCGCCGCCAGCTCCCGGAGATCGAACGCGCCTGCCTGAACTACTCGACGCTCGGCAGCTGCGAGGCCCTGCGCGACCAGATCCTGGAGGCCGCGGCCGACCGCGTGTTCCTGGCCGAGCCGTGGCCGCGCGATGCCGAGGCCTTTGGAGAGCGCCTGGAGGCCAGCCTGCCCGAGTTCTCGCCCACGGTGATGGAGCTCTCGCGCCTGGCCGCCGAGATCCTGCGCCACTGGCACGACCTGCGCACGCGGCTGCAGGGGGATCTGCCGCTGTCCTGGATCGAGGCCGCGCGCGACATCCGCGGGCAGCTCGAGGCCCTGGTCCCGGCCGATTTCCTGCTGCGCACCCCGCACGCCGTGCTGCCCGAGCTGCCGCGCTACCTGCAGGCGATCGACAAGCGCCTGGAACGCCTGACCCAGGCCCCGGACAAGGACCGCGCGCGACGCGTCGCGGTCGAGCCGCTGTGGCAACAGGCACAGGAGCTGATCGCGCGAGCGCCGGACCACCCCGACGTGCTCGCGTTTCGCTACCGCATCGAGGAGTTTCGCGTCTCGCAGTTCGCCCAGGAACTGGGCACCCGCGAGAAGGTGTCGCCGAAGCGGCTGGAACGCGAATACACGGACGTGATCCAACGACTGGCAAGCGGTACATGAGCGTTCTTGATAAGGGAAGCAGCGGATGCGCGTAGTCGTGATCGGGGCCGGAGTCATCGGCGTGACCACCGCCTGGTACCTGCAGGAGGCCGGGGCCGAGGTCGTGCTGGTGGATGCCGGCCCCGCCCCCGCCTCCGGCTCCAGCCAGGCCAACGGCGGCATGCTGCATGCCAGCCACGCCGAACCCTGGAATACCCCCGGCGTCGGACTGGACCTGCTGCGCTTTCTCGGCCGCACGGAGTCGCCGCTGCTGCTGCGCCCGCGTGCCCTGCCGGGGCTGGCCGGCTGGGGCCTGCGCTTTCTGTGGCACAGCCGCCGCTCACTGTTCGAGCAGCACACCCGTCTGAATGCCCGCCTGGCCGCGTTCTCGCTCCGTGAGATCGACCGCCTGCAGCGGGAACTGGCGAGCGAGGGGCTGGACTTCGACTTTCGCCGCTGCGGCATCCTGAAGCTGTTTCAGGACCCGGCCAGCCAGGCCCACAATCGCGCCGCCAGCGAGGCGATGATTGATGAGGACGTGCGCTTCGAGGACTGGGACGTGGAGCGGATCATCGCGGAAGAGCCGGCGCTGGCCCCGGTGCGCGACCGCCTGTGCGGCGGGCTGTTCTTCCCCGGGGATGCGATCGGCGACGCGGCACGGTTCACCGAGCAGCTGCTCGCGATCGGCCAGCGCCGGGGCATCCGCTACTACCCGAACGTCACCGTACGGCGCCTGCGCACCCACCTAGGCCGCATCGACGCGGTGGAGACCTCCGAAGGGCCGATCGCGGCGGATGCCTGCGTGGTCGCCAATGGCTACCACGCCCCGGACCTGCTGCGCCCGCTGGGGCTGCATCTGCCCGTCGCCCCGGTAAAGGGCTATTCGCTGACCCTGCCGATGGACGCCGACTGCCGGCTGAACCTGCCGCTGATCGATGACGCCAACAAGGTGGTGATGACCCCGCTGGGGGCGCGCCTGCGCCTGGCCGGTACCGCCGAATTTGCCGGCCGCGACCGCCACCTGAACATCGAGCGCGCGGCCAATGTTCTCGATCAGTGCCGGCGCACCCTGACCGGCCTCCCCGCAACCTTCGACCCGCAGACGATGGCCCCCTGGACCGGCCTGCGCCCGATGAGTGCCCGTGGCACACCGATCCTCGGCCCCACCGCCATCACGGGCCTGCACCTGAACACCGGATCCGGACACCTGGGCTGGACCTTTGCCTGCGGGGCGGCGGCACTGGTGCGGGCCGGAGTGCTGGGCGAAACACCGAGCCTGCCGATGGAAGGCCTGGGGCTCTGATCCGCGCGAACCGGCTGTTGCGGGATAGCACCCCGGTAAGTCGATTCAGCCCCCCGGGAACACCATGCGGATGCGGGCCCCGTGCAGATCCGGGGCCTGTTCGATGAACAGCGTCCCGCGGTGGTCGGTGACCAGGGTATGGATGATGCTGAGCCCGAGCCCCTGACCGGTATCCCGGTCGGCATCCTGCCCGCCGCGTGTGTCCGCGCGCTGGCCGCGCTCCAGCACCCGGGCCCGGTCGGCCGGCGGGATACCCGGACCGTCATCGTCGATGATCAGCATCACCTCGCCGGGCTGGCAACGCGTCGTGACCCGCACCCGGCTGGTGGCATGGCGAATGGCGTTGTCCAGGGTATTGCCCAACAACTCGAAGATGGCGCCACCGTCCATGCGCAGGGCACAGCCCGGGGCCAGGTCGGTCTCCAGCGTCACCCCCTCCTGCGCGGCGAGCCGCCCCAGCGCCTGGCCGGTTCGCTCGATGATCGGCGCCAGCGGCTCGGCAGCCTGGAACGGGGCCGGCCCCAGCCGCTGCGCCTGATTCAGCTGGTGCTGGACGATCCCCTGCAACCGGTCGACCTGGTGCTGCATGTCGTCCGGGTCCGGTCGCGCGCTCTCGAGGTTCAGGCGCAATGCGGAGATCGGGGTCTTCAGGCTGTGGGCCAGGTCCGCCAGGGCATTCTGCTGGCGCGCCAGGCGGGCCCGCTCGAACTCGACCAGGTCGTTGATACTGCCGGTCAGGGCACGGACCTCGGTGGGATAGTACCCGCCCAGACGAGCATGATCGCCGTGGCGCAGGGCGTCCAGGTCGCGGCGCACCTGGCGCAACGGGCGCAGCCCCCAGAACCACAGCGCCAGCGACAGCACCAGGATCATGGACAGGGTCATCGCGCCCAGCCCCTGCCACAGGCTTACGCGGTACTGTTCCACCTGTTCATTGAAGGCCTCGCGGTCCTCCAGCATCTGGAAGGTCAGTCCCACCTGGTCGCCCTCCAGCTCCCACTGCACGGGCAGGCTGAAGCTGAAGTACTCGTCCTCCGACCAGCCACGCAGCGAGACGCCCACCGTCGAGGGCGACCGCCAGAGGGTCTGGCCCTCCTCGCCGAGGATGCGCGCATAAAGACCACTGACCGGCAGTTGCAGCCGGCTTTCGGGGAGCATCTCGGGGACCCGTACATCCGCGGGCCCGATCACCTCGGCCAGCCCCATCAGCAGCAGCACCTGCGCCTCCAGCCGGGTCTCCACCGCGTCCGCCGCATTGTCGCGAAAGGCCGCCTCCAGCACCCAGGCCGTCAGCAGCGAGAAGATCAGCACGGTGACGGCCGTGACCCCCGCCAGGCGCAGGACCAGGCTGCCGCGCAGCTTGCGCAGGGCCGCCTTCATGCGGACCGGGCGGCCTCGGGGTGGATCATCGGGCGCTGTCCGACTCGTTTTCCGGGGCGGGGTCGGGTTCGCGGGCAAAGCGGTAGCCGCGCCCGCGCAGGGTCTCGATCAGCCCCAGGCTGCCATCGGCATCCAGCTTGCGACGCAGGCGACCGATGAGGACCTCGATCACGTTGCTCTCGCGGTCCTCGTCGTGGTCGTACAGGTAGTCCGCCAGCGCGTCCTTGCTCAGCACCCGGCCGGGCTGGCGCACCAGGGTCATCAGCAGGCGGTACTCGAATGTGGTCAGGGTCACCGATTCGCCATTCAACCAGACCTCGTCGCCGGCGGTATCGATCACCAGCGGGCCGAAGTGCAGCCGCTCCTGGCCAGACTGCAGGCTGCGGCGCGCCAGGGCGCGCAGGCGCGCCAGCAGTTCCTGGATATGGAAGGGCTTGGCCAGGTAGTCATCGGCGCCGGCCTCCAGACCCTCGACCTTGTCCTGCCAGCGGTCGCGCGCGGTCAGGATCAGTATCGGCAGGCGCGGCTTCGACTCGCGCGCCTTGCGGATCACGTCGAGGCCATCCATGCCGGGCAGGCCAAGGTCGACCACGGCGATATCGCAGTGGTACTCGGTCAGCAGGTACAATCCGGTCTCGCCATCCGAGGCGGTATCCACGCGGCAGCCGCTGCGGTCCAGTTCCTCGCCGATCTGGTTGCGCAGGGCAACGTCATCCTCGATCAGTACCACGCGCAGATTCATTCCGGGAGCTCCACTTCCGTACCTTCCTCGATGCGCAGGGTACGCACTTGCTGGTCGTTGGTCAGGATCCGGATCACGAACAGGCGCGCCCCGTAGCGGCTGACATCCTCGCGGGCATGCAGGACCCGCCCCGGGTAATGTGCCTCGATCTGGGCAACAGCCTCGTCCAGGTCCCAGACCGCGGCCTCGGGGTCGTCGGTATTGAACTGCGCCTGTGCCGGAAGCGCGACCAGGAACAGCATGGCCAGCGCCCGCACCGGGCCCGAGCGACGCCGCATCGGGTGCCGCTCGCGGTGTCCGGGCTGGAGATCCGGCGTGGGTCGCATGGTGGCGCATCCTCCGGGGATTTGCGTGGAAAGGTCTTGAAGATGCAAGGGTATCGGCCTAGCCTGAACCCTATCTGAAACCGACCGGAACCGTCATGCAAGACGCCCCTGCCGAACAACCCGAGATCCCCCTGGAAGAAGAGGCCGGTCCGCTGCCGTGGAAGGAGCTCATGCCGCATTTCGCCCGCGGCGTGGTGATCCGCGTGGCACCGGAACTGGACCTGATCGAGGTGGCCCGCGCCTTCCGCGATGACGCCACGCATCAGGTCAGCGAATGGCTGGCCAATGACCAGGTCGCCCGCGCCTCGGATGACGATGCCCGGCGCTGGGCCGCGAACGATCCGATCTTCACCGCCATCGTGGCTGCGCCCTGGGTCCTCGCCCAGGAGCGGACCCCGTCCCACTAGACGATGGCCGTCTCCCTTGGCATCCCCGGCGAGACCCTGGAACGGCTGATCCAGGCCGCCCGCGAGTTCCACGCCAAGGAGGACGTGGTCTTCCCGGATACCGGCGCCGAGGGCAGTGACGACGACTGGGCCCTGCAGGTGCTGGCCGACCACGCCAGCGACCTGACCCTGCAGGAGCTGGAGGGCACGCTGCGCGACCTGGGCCCGGAACAACAGGCGGAACTGCAGGCGCTCAGCGGCGTCGGGCGCGGGGATTACGCGGTCACGGACTGGGATACCGCACTGCAGGAGGCCCGCGACGACTGGAGCGCGGACACCGTGCACTGGCTGCTGACGAACCCGATGATCGCCGACGAGTGGGCCGCGGGCCTGGAACAGATCGAGCGCGAGGACTAGCGCGTCCGCCTCGGGTATCGGGGCAACCCCTATTCGAGCTCCTCGGGATCGAAGCGCACGGCGATGCCGCCGTCCATCACCCGCACCACCTGGGCCTTCACCCGCGGCGCCTCGCCGCCATCCCCGAGCATGCCGAAGACCTGGAGCATCAACTCGTCATCCGATGCGAGCTTCATCAGGTGCCCCACACAGGCGTTTTCCGGATCGTCCCACTGCAGGAAGGCTCCGCCGCCGGAGATGTCGTTGGTGGTCAGGGTCACCGTGTCCCCGCTTTCGCACTCGGCCACGACCTCGACCGTCATCGGGATCCGTGGATGACGACGCCGTTCCCCTGTCATGGCACTCCTCCTGGTGGCAGATGCCTCTGCGATGTATCGAAAAGGCGCTTTTTGTGTGCTATACGGTCTCCATGATCGTTGGTTTTCGCGATCAGGCGCAACTACCGGGCTCGAACCCGGTGGCGCAAATCACAACCCGGATCACCACACCGGGCCCGAGGATGAAGGCAGTACTCCACAGCTGTCGCTCGCAAAAAGCCACTTCTAACGGAGGAGTCCGTTCCAATGAAGAAATCGCATTTGTACCTGGTGGGGCTTGCCGCCTCGCTAGCGATGGCGGGCACTGCTACCCAGGCCCTTGCCGACGACGAAATCACCCGGGGCCAGCTGATGGCCGCCTCCTGCAAGGCCTGCCACAACGCGGCCGGCGCTCAGGAGGGTGTACCGGATCTGGGCCGGATTCCCGCTGATGTCATCGAGAGCCAGATGAGGGCATTCCGCGACGGTGACCGTGACGCGACGATCATGGATCGTCACGCCAAGGGCTACACCGACGAGGAAATCGAAGCGATGGCCGGCTACTTCAGCCGCTTCTGATCAGGGGGAATCACATCATGCATGACTTTACTCGACGCAGTTTTCTGAAGGTCGCCGGCATCAGCAGTGCCGCGGCCTTCGCTGGCATTGGCTGTGCAGCCAACGGCATGCGCGGGGCCGACAAGGCTCACGTCGTGGTCGTGGGCGGCGGCTCCGGCGGCGCGACCGCCGCGAAATACATCAAGCAGTTCTCGCCCGACATGCGCGTGACGCTGATCGAGCCGAACGCCACCTACCACACCTGCTATGGCAGCAACTGGGTGATCGGCGGCTTCGCGGACATGGACTTCATCGCCCACGGCTACGACACCCTGCGGGATGACTACGGCATCGAGATCGTCCAGGACCGGGTGACCGCGGTGGACGCCTCCGCGCGCAGCGTGCGCCTGGCCGGCGGCGACAGCATGAGCTACGACAAGCTGGTGATGTCCCCGGGGATCGATTTCCGCTACGACGACATGCCCGGCATCTCCGAGGCCGACGCCGACCGTGTCCCGCACGCCTGGAAGGCCGGTTCGCAGACCGAGCTGCTGCGTTCCCAGCTGCAAAACATGCCGAACGGCGGCGTGTTCGTCATGGTCGCCCCGCCGAACCCGTTCCGCTGCCCGCCGGGGCCGTACGAGCGGGTGTCACTGGTCGCGAACTACTTCAAGCAGGAGAAGCCGCGCTCCAAGATCATCATCCTGGATCCGAAGGATGGCTTCTCCAAGCAGGGCCTGTTCGAGGAAGGCTGGGCCGAGCACTACGGCGACATGATTGAATGGCGCGCCGGCTCGGAGGGCGGTCGCGCCGAGGAAATCGATGTCGACAACATGACCGTGCTGGCCGACAGCGGCTTCGAACGCGTCCGTGCCGACGTGCTGAACTTCATCCCCGCCCAGCGCGCCGGCCAGATCGCCCACGACGTGGGCCTGACCAATGACGAGGGCTGGGTCCCGGTGGATCAGCTCACCTTCAAGTCGGAGATGGACGACAACATCTACGTCCTGGGGGATGCCAGCGTGGCGGGCGCCATGCCCAAATCCGGCCACTCGGCCAACAACCAGGGCAAGATCGTCGCGGCCGCGGTCGTGCGCGAACTGTCCGGCCAGGAGCCAATCAACCCCTCCTCCGCCAACACCTGCTACAGCCTGGTCACCCCGGACTACGCGATCAGCGTGGCCGCGGTCTACCAGTACCAGGACGGCGCGATGGCCGGGGTCTCCGGCGCCGGAGGCGTCAGCCCGTCGGGCGCCAGCTCCAGCTTCCGAAGCCGCGAGGCGCAGTACACCCGGGCCTGGTACGCCGGGATCACCCGCGACATCTGGGGCTGACCCCCACCGTTCCGTCACGGAACGCACTCGAACGGCGCCTCCGGGCGCCGTTTTTTTTGCTCACCACGAAGCACACGAAGGCACGAAGAAGGTCAAGGTCAAGGGCGATTCACAGGAAGGCTGGAAGAGCGGGAAGAAAAACAGATTACTTTATGTGTCGTGAGCCCCTGATCTGACCGACGGGTAAACGCTTAACAGAACGATCTGGGCCCAAGGCCTATAGCCTTGCCTTTCTTCCTGTCTTCTAATCTTCCTGTCACGCGCTTTGCTCTCATGCGCGCCCCCGTCCGCTTCGTGGTGAATATCCCGGGTCAGGCGTTGAGGTCGGGGATCAGCCGGCTGCGCAGGCGCTGGATCGCGTCCTTCAGTTGCAGCTTGCGCTTCTTCAGGCGCTGGATGGCGAAGATGTCGGGTGCGGCCTGCTCGTGCATCACGCCGATAGCGGAATCCAGAGCCCGGTGCTCGGCCTCCAGCTCGGCCAGGCGTGCGCGAATCTGACTCTCGGTTTCCAAGCCGGCCCCCAGTGGTCCCGTGAAGTGGTGGCCGCGTGGCAGGAGAATCCCGCGTGGCCATTCGGATCATCAAACCCGTATGATCGCAGACCGTCCCCGGCGGGACCATAGCCGCCCTTCAGGAGCCTGCTCGATGGCGATCCACAACACCCCGCTCACCATCCAGACCCCGCGCGGCCCCCGTCTGGGCGGCGTACTGGTCGCACCCGAGGCCGATGCCATTCGCGGTCAGGCCTGCATCGCGCACTGCTTCGCCTGTTCCAAGGACTTCCCGGCGACGGTACGGCTGGCGCGCGCCCTTGCCGAGGAAGGCATCGCCACCCTGCGTTTCGACTTCATGGGCCTGGGTGACTCGGAGGGCGAGTTCCGCGACAGCACGCAGGAGACCTACTGCGAGGACCTCCACTCGGCGCTCGAGGCGCTGGAGACCTTCACCGGGCGGCACACCAACCTGCTGGTCGGTCACAGCTTCGGCGGGGCCATGGCGATCCATGTCAGCGCGCAGCGCGAGACGCTGGACGGCGTCGTCACCATTGCCGCCCCCAGCCGGCCCGGCCACGTCGCCCACCTGTTCGGGGACACGGCCGACGAGATCCGGCGTGAGGGCTCCGCCCGGATCAACATCGGCGGACGCCCCGTGGAGATCGGCCGCGCCTTCATCGAGTCGATCGAGGAGCCGACCCTGGACCACGCACTCGACACCCTGCAGCGGCCGCTGTTGCTGCTGCACGCACCGGGCGACACCGTGGTCAGCGTCGATCACGCCCGCAAGATCTTCCAGCAGGCGCAGCACCCCAAGAGCTTCGTCGCCCTGCACCAGGCCGACCACCTGCTCTCGCGACCGGAACACACCCGCTACGTGGCGGGCCTGATCCGCGCCTGGTCGGCGAACCTGCTGGACTAGCCCCAGCGCAAGCCACAGCCCGTAGGAGGCCAGCCCCCTGGCCGATCAGGCGCCGGCAAAACCCCATCGGCCAGAGGGCTGGCCTCCTACAACATGGCCCCGGGAGCCTGTCGAGTTTGGGCGATCTTCGCGAGCGCAGGGCGAGAGGGCCGGCCCGAATCCAAAAAGCCCCGGGCCTACCAATAGTTCTCGGTGGTGATATGCCCCGGCTTGCGCCGGCGATTCTTCGCCAGGCCGCGCTCCTTCAGGATCGCGGTCGTGTCCTGCACCATGGCCGGGTTGCCGCACAGCATCACCTGCGAATGCTCCGGGGTAATCTTCAGGCCCGCGTGGTGTTCCAGCCGGCCCTCGGCGATCGCGGCCGGCACCCGCCCTTCGAGCCCCCCGGGAAACGGCTCGCGACTGACGAACGGGATGTACTGAAACCGCTTCGCGTCGCGCTCCTGAAACTCCCGAATGGTGTCCTGGTAGGTAAGTTCCTCCGCCTTGCGCACCGCGTGGACCAGACGGATATTCTCGAAGCGCTCCCACGGGGTGTCTGTCTTCAGGATGGACAGGAAGGGTCCCAGCGCGGTACCGGTGGACAACAGCCAAAGGTCGCGACTGTCGGGGAGCTCGTCCAGGGTAAAGAAGCCGGTCGCGCGCGGCATCAACTCCACCTGATCACCCGGCTCCAGCTGCACCAGGCGGTTGGACAATGGGCCGTCCGGCACGGTGATCAGATAAAAATCCAGCGGGGTCTCGCCCGGGGCGTTCACGTACGAATACGGCCGTCCCACCATCTCCCCGTCGATCTCCAGGCGCAGGCGATTGAACTGCCCCGCCTTGAACGGCTCGACGTCGGCATCCACGCGCAGCGAGAACAGGCGGTCCGTCCACTGCTTGCGCTCCCGTACGACACCGGTCACCCAGCCCATATTCCCTACTCCATTACTCAGGTATTGTTCAAAGATTGCGGTCGCGGCGGGAAGGTTTCAAGCATCCCCGGCCAACGCCGTATAATTGTCGCAAATCCGACCACTGGAGCAGTCATGGCCCGCACCCCCTCGCAGATGATCGAACTCGGTACCGAGGCACCCAACTTCTCCCTGCCGGACGTCGTCTCCGGCGAAAACGTCAGCCTGGACAGCTTCCCCGACGCGAAAGGCTACATGATCGCCTTCATCTGCAATCACTGCCCGTTCGTGCAGCTGATCCGCCACGAATTCGCGCGCTACGGTCGCGAATACTCGAACAAGGGCATCGCGGTAATCGCGATCAACTCGAACGACATCCAGGCGGTGCCGGACGATGCCCCGGACAAGATGAAGGACGACGCCCGTCGCTTCGGCTACAACTTTCCCTACTGCCTCGACGAGGACCAGTCCGTCGCCAAGGCCTACCACGCGGCCTGCACCCCGGACCTGTACCTGTTCGATGCCGAGCGCAAGCTCTTCTACCGCGGCCAGTTCGACGAGACCCGCCCCGGTTCCGACACCCCGGTCACCGGCCGCGACCTGCGCGCCGCCAGCGATGCCCTGCTCGCCGGCCAGCCGGCACCGGAGCCGCAGTACCCCAGCCTCGGTTGCAATATCAAGTGGCGCCCCGGTAACGAACCGGACTACTTCGGCTGAACAGGACGCCCGCTTGAAACGAGGACGACCCAGGGGGCTGGACCGGTGGGCCCGCCCCTGTGGGAGCGAGCCTGCCCGCGAATGGCCCCGCCCCTCATCAGCCAGCAACCCAGGCGTTCGCTACCGCCCGCCGCATGCCGCCCCGAACCCCCGGATGAGGGTCGCCAGATGCCTCCCAGCAACGTAATCGACGGCCCCCGCATCGCCACCTGGCGATGCCCGTCCTGTCAGGAGGCGGTACCGCGCCTGCTGCCGAATGGCGAATCGAACCGCATCCCGATTCCACCGGAGCGCATGGCCCTGCCCGACACCACCGTGCAACAGGCCTGCGCCCGGGTGCAGGGGCTGCGTGCGCCCGAGATCTGCTACGCCTGTGATCAGGCCTACCAGGAACTGCTGGGGACGCTGGTGCGCCCCCCCGCCGAGCTCGGCGACGCCCGCGGCGAGCCCGGACTGAACGACACCGGCATCATCGGCGCCCTGTTGCCCATCGCCGACCAGGGCACGCAGATCCTGATCTTCAACGTGATCAACGAGGAGCTGCGCTGCACCGAGATCGAACGCCTGATCAGCTTCAACCCCGACCGCCTCACCTACCCCGGTACACGCGGCGCCATCGCGCCGCGCATCTGGACCCTCTACGAAGACCACCTGGCCCAGCTGCACGCCCGCGCACCGACGCCCTACACCCCCGACTAGGAGGCCACAGGGAAAACTGACCCGTCATCGCGTGACGTGCAGCAGCGAGCCGCGTGGACAGCCCCGACGCCGAGCCAGGCAACCCTCAGCGGTTGCGTCCGCAGATGGCCACGGCCCCTGACGGAGCCTCGCCATGACGCGAACTGCGAGAAGCATCGTCATCGCGTACATGGACGCCCCCGGTTTGCCAAGCGTTTGAGTGATGGTTTCGGGGCGACGATTGCTCCCGTACATTCGGACTGCGTGTGCGGCTTTCATTCGCCACGGTCCCGGATGGATTCCGCGGGTGGAGGGTCCCAGCGAGGTCACGCACTCGAGGTGCTTCGCAATGATCGGACTGGCCCCCACCGGGATCGCTCCCGTTGCCATCATGCTCAATCGCTTGCGCAATCGAGGGTTGGGTACGTAATAACGCGTTCGCTTCTCCGTTTTTGTAGGCTTACGCGGCGACGCCG